>CAZDVF010000442.1:0-2287 GCA_964508725.1 uncultured bacterium
AGTGCAAGATAAGGCGTGGTAAGACAGCTCCTTCAGACCAAAAGGACGCGAAGAAAAAAAGAGGGTTTCAATCCCGCCTTTTTGAGACGTCCCGGCCGGATTGAAGAATATCGATTCGGGTCCTGTAGCCACTGCGACAAATGCGCCCCCCATTCCGGCTGCGCGTCCGCCTGCTATGAGGTCCTCAAGGGGTGCGCCAGATGCTGCCCCTTTGATAAGACAGGCAGCGATAATGAAGAATGCAGGCCATGGCTTTCTCCGTTTGACCACTGAAGAATACGTTAACAGGCATGAATCTATCCGGCAGGATTTCTCCATTTTTCCTCCCGAGGTCTTGACCCGGTGATGTCGCGCGAAGATGTTGTGTCTGATGGTGTGAACGTTTTAGAGATGCCAATGATGCGGATCGCAGAGCTGCAGATAGTTGTAAAGATAATTAAAACATGATTCAATTACAAGTGGTTTTGTTAACTTTTTCCGAACAACCGTGTGCTCATTTTCTCGAAAGAGGCTTGACAATCAGACGAGAAATTGTATATTGTGAAGAGTTAATCCCAATCTCTTGAGGGAGGAGTGGGGCATGGAAACCCGAAAGACTATTTGGCTGTGCTTTCTTTGCACTGTGACATTCAGTTTACTGTCGCCATCCCGTCCTGTATTGGCGCAGAGGATTTCTTCGGAAGTCAGAATCATTCTTGAACGGCTTCCTCTTGAAAAACAGGAGAAGCTCAGGAATTTCTCAGAGGTTATCGAGACCTACATCAATGACTATAACTGGACTGGAGAAGCTCAAGACGACGAGATTCCCGTTTCAATCCAGATTTTTCTTCAGGATAAGAGCGTGACTTACGAAGACCGGTATTCCGGCACCTTCGTGATCAGCAACAATCTGGACAGCCAGTTCTACGACAAGTACTGGGTTTTTCCGTATCAGGCTGGCGAGCAACTTTTTCATGATGAAAACAACTTTCATCCCTTTACGGGTTGTCTCGATTTTTATATCAATTTAATTTTAGGGGGAGAATACGACAAATACAACCGTTTCATGGGCACACCCTATTTTGAAAAGGCCCGAACCATCGCAACCCAGGCTAAATTCAACAGTCGTTATATTCTGGGATGGCCTGAACGGATGCAGCTCGTTGATCGTATTTTAAGCACCGCTTATAAGCCCTTTCGTGAGATGAAGGACTTCTATTTCCTGGGGCAATCATATATCGGAGAAGAAGACAGCACGGCGCAGAACTACTGCATGCAAGCCCTCGATCTTTTAGATACCATTATCACCGATGATCCAGATAACGAGGAGGCGATCAATTTTCTTCAGGCGCATCATCTGGAATTGATCGCGTTGTTTCCGGGTAATAGAGACGTTCTCGAAACACTTTTAAGGCTGGATCCGGAAAATGCCGAGACATACAAGCGGCATCTGGATATGTGAGCGGTCCGGTATTTCATAGAATTTATGAATAAATCCAAAGGGATTCGCCGTCAAAGGCGAATCCCTTCTTATTTTATACCTTGATTGTGTCTTTCAGGGCCGGCACATGAACACGTTTGAAACCAGTATCTGTGATGGCGTCGGCCAGCGCCTGAGATTGATTGGCCTCGCCGTGCACGACAATGACATGCTTGAGCCGATTTCGATCCAGAGCGTTAAAATAGGCAAGCAGTTCATTCCTGTCGGCGTGGGCGCTGAAACCATTCATGATGGCGATTTCTGCGTTGAGGTCTTGTTCGTCACCGAATATTTTAACTGTCGGATGCTTTTCCACAAGGCGTCTGCCCAGCGTGTGTTCAGCCATGAATCCAACTATCAGCACAGTGTTTCGCGGATCTGGGATATTGTTGTGCAGATGGTGAAGAATGCGACCGGCTTCGCACATGCCTGACGCTGCGATGATGATGCAGGACTCTTTCCGGGTGTTGAGGCGTTTTGATTCTTCCACATTGCGTATGTAGCGCAACCGTTGAAATCCAAAAGGATCCTGATGATTAGAGAGAAACTGTTCGCGTGTCTCTTTGTCGAAACACTCAGGGTGGATGCGAAACACCTCCGTCACATTAGTTGAGAGGGGGCTATCCACATATATTGGAATTTCTGGTAAAGCGCCCTCGTTGAACAGGACATGAAGAAAGTATACAAGCTCCTGCGTGCGCCCCAGAGAAAAAGCAGGAACGATGACTTTTCCTCCGCGCTTCACTGTTTTGCTGACAACATCCCGCAGCTTCGATTTCATGTCTTCGATGTGATCATGTTCTCTGTCACCGTAGGTTGATTCGGTGA
>CAZDVF010000443.1:0-2284 GCA_964508725.1 uncultured bacterium
CACAGGATAATGCGCTTTCAGAAAGGCAGTCTGATACGCAACAATGGAGTAGCAGGTGGCGTGTGACTTGTTGAATCCATATCCGGCAAACTTGTCCATTAAATCGAAGATGGCGTTGGCAGTTTTGACGTCGATTCTATTCTCAACAGCGCCATCCACGAATGCCTTGCGCTGCTCCTGCATGAGGATGGGATCTTTTTTCCCTATGGCGCGACGCAAGAGATCAGCGCCAGCCATACTGAATCCTGCCAATTGGCTGGCAATCTGCATCACCTGCTCTTGGTATACAATGATGCCGTGGGTTTCTTTTAAAATCGGCTCAAGCAAGGGATGAAGATATTCAACCTTGGTCAGGCCCTCCTTACGTGCAATAAAGTCGTCAATCCAGTCCATGGGTCCGGGACGGTACAGGGCGTTCATTGCGATGAGGTCTTCAATACACGTGGGCTTGAGCTTGCGCAGCCATTCGCGCATGCCGGCGCTTTCAAACTGGAACACACCGACGGTCTCGCCCTCCGCGAAAATACGCAATGCATCGGAATCGTTCAAGGGCAAATTGTGAATATCAATGGTCACGCCGCGAGCCTTGAGCATGTCGAGCGTATCTTTGATTACCGTGAGGGTTCGGAGACCGAGAAAATCCATTTTAAGCAAACCGATGGTCTCGGATGATTTCATGTCATACTGGGTTGTGACATCACCTTGGCTCGACTTGAAGAGGGGTACGAACTGGGTCAGTTCACCGGGCGCAATGACCACCCCGGCCGCATGAGTTGAAGCGTGACGGGCCAAGCCCTCGAGGACCATAGAGACACGCAAAAGTTTTTTGTGGATTTCATCCTTATTGCAGATATCGTGAAACTCCGCTACTTTTCTGTCAGCCACTTTTAGCGTCATGCCCGGCTGAAACGGAATCAGTTTGGCGATTTGATCCACATCGCCATAGGGTATCTTGAGCACACGACCCACATCGCGGATGACAGCCCTGGCATTCATGCTGCCGAAGGTGATAATCTGTGTGACATTCTCTTCGCCATATTTTGTCCGCACGTAATTGATGATGGCGTCGCGCTGCGCGTAACAAAAATCGATATCAATATCGGGCATGGATACGCGTTCAGGATTGAGGAATCGCTCAAAAAGCAAACTATACCGCATAGGATCCACATCCGTGATCCCCAGACTGTACGATACAATGCTGCCTGCGGCCGAGCCCCTGCCCGGTCCAACGGGAATGTCCCGGTTTTTGGCGTAACGGATAAAATCATTGACAATCAAAAAGTACCCTGTGTAACCCATACGCTTGATGACCGAAAGTTCAAACGTAACGCGATCTTCGATCTCTTTGGTTACAGTGGGATATCTGCGGCCAAGCCCCGTTCTGACCAATTTTTCCAGATAGGCGTCAAGCGAGTGGACATCTGCATCTTCAGGCACTTCGAAATGCGGCAGATGGAGAGTGTCAAAGTCGAGGACAACGTTACATTTTTCGGCAATTTCGAGGGAATTTTTAAGAGCATCCGGTATATCGCTGAAAAGTTCTGCCATTTCTTTCGGAGACTTGAAATAGATCTGGTCGGTCTGGAAGCGCATTCGGTTTGGATCGTCGTAGTCCTTGTTGGTTTGAATGCAAAGAAGGATGTCCTGGGCTTCTGCATGATCCTGCTTCACATAGTGGGTGTCGTTGGTCGCCACGATCGGGATGTCCAAGGATTGGGACAATTCCAGAATCCCCTTGATGGCTGTCTTTTCTTCCGGAATTCCGTGATCCTGCACTTCAAGATAAAAATGATTGCCAAAAACATCTTTGTAAAATGAAGCGGCGGCGCGTGCGCCTTCGATATCATTTCGGATAATTTTATAGGGAATCTCACCCTTGATACAGCTGGACAGAACAATCAAACCATCCGAATGGGCCTGCAGGACCTCCTTGTCAATGCGTGGTTTGTAGTAGAAGCCCTCCAGGAAACCGATGGAACTGAGCTTCATGAGGTTTTTGTAGCCGTCCAAATTGCGGGCCAAGAGAATCAGGTGAAAGGATGTGTCCTTTCCACCCTTGCCTCCGGTTTTTTTGTCGTGACGTGAGTTGGGTGCAATGTATGCTTCCATGCCAAGGATGGGTTTGAGCCCCCCCTTGAGAACAGCCTTGTAAAACGGAATCACACCGAACATGTTGCCGTGATCGGTGATTGCCAGCGCATCCATCTTGAATGACTTGGCCTGATCGACAAGATCTTCGATACGGCAGGCGCCGTCAAGAAGACTGAAATGTGTGTGATTGTGA
>CAZDVF010000444.1:0-2282 GCA_964508725.1 uncultured bacterium
TCCAGTTTAGGATCGAGAACCACTAGCTGAGCTAGTGGTTTGAAGATCAATCATTACGCTGTCCGATGCGCTCGGGCTGGACGGGGAATAAAAAAGGCGTCCGCCTAAAAAGCAAGGCGGACGCAGATCATTGAAGCTCCCCGCCGCAAGCAGCGGGGAATGCGCTCGCAGGCAGATTCAAGAATGTGAAACTAGAAATTACCCGTTTACCACTCCCACTTCTCACGCTCTCCGATCATCTCCATCAATCGCTTTTCAACAATTCCCGGTTTGTTGTCAAGGCGTTGCTGCAAATTCTCACGGAGTTCATCCAGTCGCTTCTCCAGATTTTTGATTTCCGTCTCGCGGTTCATCTGACGCAGGTCAAAGAGACGATCAAGCAATGTTTTCAGTTCTGATTTCAGTTGACCCTTTTCCGCCTCGTTGTCTGTTTCTCGATACTGACTGGCCAGTGATCGACTCTTGCTTTCCAACTGCTTCTCCTGCACCAAGACCTGGTATCGCTCAGGATCTCTCTCTTTCATCTCGTCCATGTAGCGTTTTTCCCGAAACGCACGCGAGAGCCAGCTTCTGTATCGCTCAGGACTCCGATCTTTCAGTTCGAGCAGTCTTTTTGCCTGTTCGGATCGGGTTTCGCGTAAATACGCAATCACCTCTTCCTCCTGTTCCTTCGTCAGGTAGAGGGTATCATGGCGATTATACTGTCTGGACTCCCGTCGCAATTGTCGCGCTTCTGGCGGTTTTTCTGTCTTGGGTGGTGGCGGAGCCTGAGCCAACACCGAACTGGCTGCTGTGATAGCGACAGCTGTAATAATGAAAAAGATTCTTCCCTTCATGGCAACCTCCTGATTATATGCCGTAAATCGTTCGCATTAAATCCTCAACCTTTCCCCTGATCCAGTTCAGATCTTGAGATACAGGAGAAAGCCACGCATCCTCCTGGGATGCCTCATCGTCGATAGATACATAATCTGCTAAAAGAACACCGTCTTCCACACGGTCGATCTCGCTGTCGATCCATTGCGTTTCAGCCAAAAAATCATCCTCCCAGGCAAGAAGTAGTTCAATGCTGCTTCCATTCTCTTCGACTGGTCCGAAAGGTCTCACAATCAACAGGATGACAAGAGCGACAGCTCCGGCCAGTGCAGCTCCCCATACCGGAGCTGGATGGAGAGGCCGCAAGGTCATGGCAGTCCGGATCTTTTGAATCAGGGTGGACTGAGTCTCCTTTCTGAGCCGGGATTGGCGCAAGATCTCATCACGAACTGCCTGGGACGGCGTCTCTTGCGGAATCGCCTGAGCCATGTCCCATGTTTCTTTCATGAAATGGAGCTCTTCCTGACACACAGAGCACTGATTCAGATGCCGCTCGTATGCCGCCCGATGTTGTGGTGAAAGTTCACCAAAAAAGAAGCGTATTCCATCTTGTCGAAACTCAGGACAGGACATTGCTGAAATCCTCCCCGTAAGTTGTTTGCAGCGTTTTGCGCAGATTCCGCACCGCATAGTGCATGCGCCCCAATACTGTGTTAAGAGAACTGCCTGCAATCCGCGCGATTTCCTTAAAGGGCAACTCACTGTAGAGGCGTAAAAGCACCACTTGCTTTTGCTCATCCGGTAGTTCTTGAATTGCCAGGTGAAGACGCGCGTTCAGCTCGTTCTGCATGAGACCGCCTTCAGGTTCGGGATCGATGTCTGGTATTTGATCCATTTTATCTGAACTCACCAAATCGTCAATTTGTTTTCGCGCATTTCCGCGTACGTGGTCGATACAGCAGTTGTTTGCGATGCCAAAAAGCCAACTGCCAAATTTATCCCGCTCTCGGTATCCGGGTAATCCCTTGAGCACTTTCATCCAGATTAGCTGAATCAGATCTTCCGCTGATTCTCTGTTACCGACAAATCGCAGGATGAAGGAAAAGAGCGGTCTCTCATACCGTCGGTAAAGTGTTTCAAAAGCGCTGTCGTCTCCCGATCGGTACGCTCGAACCAGATGCGCGTCACTCATTTCGTTTTTCATACCCATACATCTGATAAACGTTCATGCGCCCAGATTATTGTCCAATCATTTCAAAATACGCCACAGGGCCCTTTGATGCAAGTGCATTTTATCTTGACTCAAGCATTCAAATGTTCTATTTTGTATTACAACCTCAATAAAAGACGGAGACAACCGTGATGAAAATTGCCACCCTCACTTTGTCTATCCTTTTGGTGGGCCTCTTGGCCTTCGGATCATATGTATATCTATATCACTATAAACCTCTCCAGGATGATCACAG
>CAZDVF010000445.1:0-2270 GCA_964508725.1 uncultured bacterium
TCTCCATTTCATGGCTCATCTCCTTTTTAAAACCCGATGTCCGCGTTCATCAATGATTGAAGTAAACTCAAAGCTGGAAATAATCCGTTGTGCATAATGAAAATCATAGAATCGAAACTGGATGAAATTTGAGAAAAGTTGGATTCCCGCTTAAAGATTGCCTGCCTGCCGTAGGCATGGCGGGAATGACAGGGGTGGTGTGTCATTCCCAAGATGTTTTATTGGGAATCCAGGGTGGTTTTTGGAATTTTCAAAGACCATTTTAACCTTCGTGTCAATTATGCACAACGGGTTAGGAAGTTAACAAAACGACAGATCAATCAATACACGCAGGATAGCCGTTGACACACACCGTCTCTATTCGGCAGGAGGAGTTGTGAGATGCATCTGTCCGGAATGATCATGCCAAGCCGGCGCGGTCGCATATTGCGTGTCAAATCAGCTCATGCATATTTCTCCTTGATCCTCTTTTCTCTCTTTCTGTTTGCCTGTGCCGATAACTCCGGACCATCCATTGGCGATTTTCCCAATGTCCTGAACGTCCGCAATACGCCGCAGCAGGCTGAAGACTGGTCCGCGTTCTGTTTTTCGGATCTGGGCGCCTGGTTCGGGTTCGCCCTGCCGCCTGACACCATTCCCGAACCTGGCGGAGGATTTACCGGCCCGTTTCTGATGACGTCGGGACATTGGCTTAGTCCAAATCTCCTTCGATTTTTTCCAAATCCGACTGATGAGGTAAAATCGTCCGTAAGCATGGTGCCAGAAGATGGTATGTCTGAAACGGTCTATTTACCCGGACGGCTGGTCCAGAACTATGCACTCGGAGGCCTTCACGTGGAGGAGGCGCTGATTTATGCCACAAACCGGTCGGCCCTCATCCGTGTGCGCCTGACGAATGAGACAGATCGAAGCCTGACACTGCAGCCGTTGTGGTCCGGATCGCTTTTTCCCGAAGCCGGACGTTTAGAGACCGACAAGACCGGCATTTCTGTCCATTTACCCGATACCGATTTGTCCGTTCACTTGACATTCTCACCGATGTCCGATCTGACGATTCTTATCCCAAACGCCGGACAGTCATATCAGGCAGATTTCCGTGAAACCTTCCGATTGGAGAAAGGAGAAACGGTCGTGACAGCGGCGATGTTCTCCCTCTGCTTCGGAGAGACCGATTGGATGGAGGAACAGGAAAGAATCCGACAGATCGTGGAGGACCCAGAACCAGCTTTCCGCGACAACACCAAGCGGTGGAGCGGTTATCTTCGGAGTATCCTCAAAACCAATATGCCGTGGTCACGTGACACATCTGTCCAGACGATTGCAGTCAAGGCCCTTATGACGCTGATGACCAACTGGCGGTCGGCCCGTGGTGATCTGGCCTATGACGGCCTGTTCCCCTCGGCTGCGATCCATTATTTCAACGGTTTCTGGGCGTGGGACTCGTGGAAGCACGCCGCTGCTCTGGCGCGGTTTGCGCCCGATCTGGCGAGAGACCAGATCCGGACCATGTTCGCATACCAGGATTCCGCCGGTATGGTGGCTGATGTGATCTACGCCGACCGGTCCGGCAACAACTGGCGGGACTCCAAACCGCCCCTGGCTGCGTGGGCCGTGTGGAAGGTGTTTGAATCCACAGGCGACAAGGCTTTCCTCAACGAGATCCTCCCAAACTTGTTGCAGTATCACAGGTGGTGGTTTACCCACCGCGATCACGATGGCGACGGACTGAGCGAGTACGGCTCGACAGACGGCAGCCTGATCGCGGCCATGTGGGAGAGCGGCATGGACGACGCGGTCCGGTTCGATGATGCGAAAATGATCCAAAATTCTTCCGATGCCTGGTCCATGGACCGGGCATCGGTGGATCTGTCCAGCTACCTCTACGCGGAGAAACTGTTTTTGGCTGACATTCTCGATGCGGTCGGAGACAATGTGCAAGCTGATCGTTTCCGAAAAGACGCGGAGAATTTAAAACAGTTAATCCAAACTCGGATGTTCGATCCGTCCGCCGGTTATTTCTATGATGTCCGCCTGGATGACAGCGCGTTCGTCCGCGTGCAGGGTCCGGAAGGGTGGATTCCCCTGTGGGCGGGCGCTGCAACGGAAAACCAGGCAGAAGCTGTCCGCAACGTCATGACTGATCCCGCTAAATTTGCCACGACTGTGCCGTTTCCCACAGTGGAGGCCGATGATCCTCATTTCATGACAGGCTACTGGCGGGGACCGGTTTGGCTGGACCAGGCCTGTTTTGCAATGATGGGTCTTCGCCG
>CAZDVF010000446.1:0-2269 GCA_964508725.1 uncultured bacterium
ATATTCTTTCGTCAATCCCTATCTCCATGGAAAAATAGGCCACGGATCGTCGTCCGCTCGGGTCTTGTCCCATACTGCCCTCTCATTGCGGTTCCCGTTTCGAGGAATCTATACCCCAGTGTATTTTTCCCCTTATTCGCTCCTAATCATCAGGCACTGATTATTTTGAGCGAGTCGGTTCTATGCATGTCCTTGGTTGGTTCATCCTCTATCAAAATCATTCTCTCGTCTTTTTCAATCATCCCGGCCCTGGCCAGAAAGCGCATAGCCATATCGGAAAAGGCATTTGTTTCATCCTCCAGGCAAACAGGATAAACCCCGTAAGACAGAGCCGGAAAATTAGTCGTTCTTTCATCGCCGCCACAGGAAAGTATCCAGCAGTCCGGTTTGAATCTGGAGATAAGGCACGCGGCGCCCTTGCTTTGCGTGTGGGCCAGGATATAGCGCACATTCAATGCGTTCGCGGATTTGGCGGCATTCAGGGAAAAAATGTCCTCAACACGGAAATTGCCGGACCCCGCACCCGTCCTGAAGTATGTGGGCAAATCGTCCAGGGTCCGGATAGTTTTACGTTCCCGTTCGGTGGATGTTGCTATTTTTGCCAACATTTCAACCGCTTCCACAGGATACCGCCCGATGGCCGTCTCTTCGGACAGCATCACCGCGTCTGTCCCGTCCAGAATGGCATTGGCCACATCGGATACCTCGGCACGGGTCGGCCGGATATTCTCCGTCATGGACAACAACATTTGCGTCGCTGTTATCACGGGGCGGCCCAAAAGATTCGCCTTGTTGATCAGTTTTTTTTGAACGGCCGGCACGTCCTGTAAAGGGATCTGAACCCCCAGGTCGCCGCGTGCAATCATGATGGCATCCGCGGCTGTAACAATTTCATCGAAATTGACAATGGCCTCGGCCCGCTCGATTTTGGCAACCACATACGCGGATTGCCCATCTTGTTGTGCAAAGGTCTTCACCTTGCGTATGTCGTCGGCTGTCTCCGCAAATGAAACGCCAAAGGCATCTACCCCCTCCTGCAGGGCAAAGGCGACAAATTCGAGGTCCGTATCCGACACCGCATCGGCGAATGTCTTTACCCCGGGAAGGTTCAATCCCTTGCAGGAAAGAAGTGGGCCGCCGATAACCGTTCGACAGAAGATCTTATCCCCGGAGACCTTCTCCACCTGAAGCTGTATGAATCCGTCATTAAGGAAAATCAGGCTACCGGGATTCACGCTCTCTGGTAATCTCTTATATTCGACAGGTATCTGATCGGCTGTGCCCACAAGATTTTGGACGGTCAATATGACCTCATTGCCTTTTTCCAGCAGCAGCGGTTCATTCATGAGTTTGCCGATTCGGATTTTGGGACCGGGAAGATCCGCCATGATCAGGCAAGAACGCTCTGTCCTTGCCGCTACAGCGCGGATGCGCTGAATGTCCTCCGTGTGGCCTTGCAGGGTCCCGTGGGCGAAGTTGAGCCGCGCCACATTCATCCCCTGGAGAATTAATTGTTCCAACACCGCCTCCGATCGGGAGGCCGGGCCTATGGTGCAGACGATTTTGGTTTTATGGGCCGGCAACCTCATAGCGCACCCCCCGCGCCCGTAACACATACCAGGCCCAACATTTCTATGAATTCGGCTTTCTTCATCTCTACCCCCTCATGCCGATAAAGTGGATTTATTCGGACCCTGAAACCATGCTTTCAAACAACCTCTCGGCATCCTCCCTTCGGCACAATTCCGTTCCCGGCGTCATGACGGCTGCTGTACCTGCCACCACGCCGAACAGGACGGATTCCCTGAGCGGCTTGCCCCGGGCAAGGCTCAACACGACACCGGCCACCATGCTGTCCCCGGCCCCGACCTTGCTGACAATCGGGACGGTCGGCGGCAGGATGTGTTCGGTGAACTCCTCCGAAACCATCAAGGCGCCTGCTGCGCCAAGCGAGATGACCAGCACCTCGCACCGACCACTCTTGACCATTTTTCGGGCCGCTGCCTTGATCTGTGATTCCTCCTTGATATCCTCTCCGACCAACTCCCTGAATTCACGGATATTGGGCTTTATCAGATACACGCCTTTTTTGAGGGCCTGCTCCAGGGCTTCACCCGAAACGTCGATGATCGTTTTTGCTCCCCTCTTCTTTCCAACGCGCGCCACCCGTGCACAAAAATCGGCGGGCACGCCCGGAGGAAGGCTTCCGCTGGCCACCAGGTAATCCGGTGTTGGACAAAGGGCCGACAATTCATCAAGGCATCGTTCC
>CAZDVF010000447.1:0-2268 GCA_964508725.1 uncultured bacterium
CCTCCCCCCAGATGCTTCGACAAGCTCAGCATGACACCCAATATTATCCTGTCAGAGAATTTTAGTAAAATTCAGTTAAGGATTGAGGCTGCTTGTCCCGCCAAACCGGGACTCGCAGAGACAGATTCGATGCTGTCATTCTTTCGATCTTCTGATCGTCCGTGATACGTACGGACGATCACGATTCCTTGTCCAGATAATTTGAAAAATTCATGTGGGCGATACGGTATTCGTTCCCTTCCCGCACGTAGACAATGGTGACAGGGCCGCGTTGTTTTGATCCATCCGGCCGCTGGAAATACCAGATGGCTGTGACCACGACCGCGTCGCCAAACGGCGATGTGGTGATGTCCTTCAGCCAGAGCTTGTTGGGCTGATCCTTGCCGCCTTCCACGAAACCGAATCCGCGGTGATGTTCGCGCACGGCGTCAATGCCGGTGACCACGCCCTCCTTCTCGGATGAGAAATAGGTCAACTTGTCGCCTTGCAGAAAAAGTTTGTCCACCTGGTTCAGGTCGTAGGTGTTCCAGATCTCGACCCAGGCCGAAACCCACTTGTCCGCGTCGAACGGCAGCGGCGGATTGCCAGACGATCCTGACCCGCTGCAGCAGACGCAGACCAGGCCGATGAGTCCCAGCGATGCGGCGATTTTCATGAATTCCACAACGCTTCCTCCTTTGATAAGTGATTTCCCCGGCCACGTAGTTGATGTTGTGCCATCCGTCAAAGGTCCACGACACGGCGATCAACGCCACGCCGAATCCGATCAGGATTTGTCCGATTCCGGGCGATGCAGTGCTGACGGTCGACGTAATGCTTCCTGCATGACCGCTTCTGCCGAGTGTCAGTCCCAAAACGATAAATCCGATCAGAGTCGCGATCTTTATGACGCTGATGATGTTCTGGACGGTCTTTCCCGGTCCCGCTCCCACATAATTGACGGAAGACAGCAGCACAATGCCCAGCACGCCAACGAGTTGCCCGGCGGCCAGCGTATACGTTCCAATCAGCAGCTCGACAGACAGCAGGATGTGCTGCATCGAGAGCGCGGGGAAGAACGTGCCAAGATAGGTGGCGAATCCCACGGCTGCTGCGGCAATGGCGCCGCCCATGGAAACCAGGAGCAAAATCCAGCCGAAGAGGAAGCCCGAGAGCGGCCCATACGCTTCCCCGAGATAACCGTACTGTCCCCCTGCCCGCGGAAACGATGCGCCCAGTTCGCCAAATGTCAGGGCGCCGGCTATGACCAAAAGGCCTCCAACGACCCAGGCCAAAAGGACGAAACCCGATGACGGCAGCGATTTGGCCATGATGCCGGTCGTCAGGAAGATGCTTGATCCGATGACGATGCCTGCCATCATCATGGTGGAGTCAAAGAGCCCCATGCGGCGAACCAGTCCGTCACCGCTGTCGGGTCCCTCTGATTGATCTTCAAACCACAAGCACAGATAGTGGTTCTCGATCCTAAACTGGACGGCAGACACCTGCCTACTTTAAGCCCCCGGCTCCGCCGGGAGTCTTAAAGCCACCGCCTCTGGCGGTGGATCGTTTACTGGCTTGTCATGCGTCCTCATCCGGCTGGTTGAGGTGGTTGATGAATCCGTACGGGTAGCGCGGCGGGTCCTGCCGGCTGACTGTGTTCAGGCGGTCCAGGTGCGATTCGTCCAGCGACCACGAGAGTGCGGCCAGGTTGTCCTCAAGCTGAACCAGGGTGTTTGCTCCCAGAACCGGACACGTGACTGCAGGACGGCTGCGCAGCCAGTTCATTGCGACCTGGGCGGGCGACTTCCCCATCTCCTCGGCGATGTTGAGGAAAACCTCAAGCACGTTCCACGTCCTCTCGCAGTTGTAGTTGGACCACGATTCGCTCCATCCGCCTTTTTCAGCTTCGTCGATGCGGCTGCCTTCGGGCGGTCCTGTCATGCCGGGCCGCATGAGGCCGGTGAGCCAGCCGCCGGCCAAAGGGCTCCAGCAGAGGAGGCCGAGACCTTCATTCCGGCAAACAGGAATCAGGTCCCACTCCGCGTACCTGTCCAGCACATTGTAGCAGGCCTGCAGACTGACGAAGCGTTCCCATCCGAAGTGCTTCGAGATATCCAGCGCTTTCTGGAGCTGCCAGCCTGTGAAGTTGCTGACACCGATGTGCCGGACTTTTCCGCTTTTCACCAGTCCGTCCAGGGTGCTCAGGGTCTCTTCGAGGGGCGTGATGGCATACCAGCAGTGGACCTGGTAGAGGTCGATGTGGTCGGTTTGCAGGCGGCGCAGACT
>CAZDVF010000448.1:0-2262 GCA_964508725.1 uncultured bacterium
CTCGGGAGTGGCTGAGATGTACCAATAAGTGTCAGCTACATGTCTGTGCCCCAAGTAAGTTGCTAGTCCCTATACAAGCGTGACTTCTTGAGTTTTATTATTGATGACTTAACAAAAGTACTCGAAATGCCCTGTATCTTTGCTTATAATGGGTTTTAGTTAAAAATCACACAAGCAACATTTCGATGCAAGGAGGCATTTCGAGTGAACAAGAGAATATCAAAAAAGATCAGGCGACGCAAGCAAAGAATTCACTACAGGCTCCGTCCCATCAACTGGGAAGAACAGGACAGGCCGATGTTTTCGGCGGGTAACATTCATTATGACATTGCCGATCGGGCCGGTGGTCTGGCTTACGGTGGTGTCGGCGGGATGCACCTGGTGGCAAAGAGAACGGGGCTGATGAAGGCAATCGACGAGAATCTCAAGCTTCTCAAGCGGCATCTGCCTTATCATGAATCCGATCACGTTCTAAACATCGCCTACAATATTTTCAGTAACGGCGACTGCCTGGAAGATCTGGAGCGTTTGCGAAACGACGAAGTTTATCTCAATGCCCTCGGCGTCCAAAGGATCCCCGATCCCACAACGGCCGGAGACTTTTGCAGGCGATTTACCGGCAGCGATGTTGAGATTCTAATGGATACCATCAACAGTGTTCGCCTTGATGTATGGAAGCAACAGCTGCAAGAGTTTTTCAATGAAGCCGTCATCGACGCCGACGGCACAATAACCGGCACGACCGGCGAGTGCAAGGAAGGCATGGATATGTCTTATAAAGGCATCTGGGGTTATCATCCTCTGCTGGTTTCATTGGCGAATACGAGCGAGCCTTTGTATCTGGTCAATCGCAGCGGCAACTGCACCAGCAGTCATAATGCGGCCCGGTATATCAACAAGGCGATAAGCTTATGCCGTAGAGGAGGCTTCAAAAAGATACTGATCAGGGGCGATACCGATTTCAGCCAGACAAAACATCTGGATGAATGGGACGACCAAAATGTAAGGTTTGTCTTTGGCATCAACGCCATGCCGAATTTGGTCAAGATCGCTGAAAGTCTTCCGGATGCACTCTGGAGGCCTCTGGTACGTCCTGCCAAATATGACGTTCGTACGGAACCGAGACAGCGACCCGAGAATGTCAAGGAACGGATTGTTGTAGAACGAGAATATAAGAACATTCGTTTGCAATCCGAAGATGTTGCTGAGTTTAAGTATCGTCCGGCCAAATGCAAGAAAACTTATCGTATTGTTGTCTTGCGAAAAAATCTCTCGGTGGAAAAAGGCGAACAGGTTTTGTTCGACGATATACGCTATTTCTTTTATATCACCAACGACTTTGAATCTACGTCAGCTGAAATTGTTCGATTGGCCAACAAACGCTGCAATCAGGAGAATTTGATTGAGCAACTGAAAAACGGCGTCAAGGCGATGCGTATGCCGGTTGACAATCTGACAAGCAACTGGGCTTATATGGTGATGGCGTCATTGGCCTGGACCCTGAAAGCGTGGTTCGCTTTACTGCTTCCGGAAAAGGGACGCTGGAAGCAAAAGTACAAGGCCGACAAGCAGGCGGTTTTGAAGATGGAGTTCAAGAAATTCCACAATGCGTTTATTCAGCTTCCGTGCCAGATTGTTCGGACAGGCAGAAAGATATTGTATCGAATACTGTCATGGAATCCCTGGCTGGATGTGTTTTTTAGAGGGCTGAAAATGCTGCGGCATCCACTGCGATGTTGAGAAATATTCATAGAGAAATCGCAGTACGGACGCTGCGATATTTGCTAACCTTTTGAGAAATTAAGAAACGACAAAGATATGACACAACGACAATTTGAGGCGACAAAATTAACCAGCCAATCGGCTGGGGCGGAAAAGTTGTGTCCGGATAAAATCATCGACTCTGTTGCATTGGAACTTAAAATAACTCGCTTGTTTTGGGACTAGGGCCGGAGGATATTCGGTCCTATCAACTCTATCTCCTTGAGAAAAAGATCTCCTGGAGCATTTTCATCCAAACCGTCTGCGCTCTGCATTTCCTCTATCGCGTGACTCTTGGTAAGGATTGGATTATCCCACACATACCATATCCAAAGAAAGAGAAAAAGCTTCCTGTGGTCTTAAGCGTAGATGAGGTGGCCAATTTCTTAGGGGCGATACGTAACCTGAAGCACCGTGTGCTGCTCATGACAATGTATTCGACCGGGCTCAGAGTAACCGAGGCCATTCATCTCCTCATCAGCGATATTGACAGCAAGCGCA
>CAZDVF010000449.1:0-2261 GCA_964508725.1 uncultured bacterium
GATATCAGTAACATTACATGTGAAAAAAATTATAATTTCAGACTGATGCCCAGTTTCTTTAATCCGCTGGTTAGCCATGTCAGGCCAAAAGCGTGAAGAGTAGCCCGAATGAGACCCAGCCAAAAATGATTTCCCAGAGCTGTGTAGAAATTATATCCGCCAATTGCAGAGGCGATCAGCGACAACGCTGCATAGAGCATTGGGGCCAAGATGTAGGCGAATAGAGCGTTGGCGCCGGCAGGTTGAACGATGACGGCCCAGCGGGTGAATCTCCTGACATCCATCACCCAGTAAACGGCGGTCCAGATCACGACCGTGACGGCTGAGCTTAAAAGGCACCAGGGTGGTGTGCCCAGCAGTTTGCTGATGATGAAGGCGTTATTCAGGTTGTGCAGGGTATGCAGTAAGAATCCCGCAGTGGCAAGACACAGGGCGTACAACAATGCCCGGCGGATTCGCTGTCCGTGAGAAGAGGCAGCTGAATCTGGTCCGACGATACATCCCAGAATCACTCCTGAAACAATAATGGCAGTATGTGAGCCCAGTGTGTAGCTGACGGTGATCCAGCCGCCGAGCCATTGGGAGAGAGGCAGTCCGCCAGTCTGATCAACCAGATAGAGGCAGTAAAGCAGGATTGTGGCGCCGATCAAACCGGCCATGTTTTTTTGCATCGGGATATAAATAATACATGCCGTGATGTAAGCCCAGCCGATGAGTCCCAGAATACCCCACCAGTGTGGTCGAATTTGTATAACGCCGGAAATGCCTTCGCCCCGGTACAAGATGACGAGTACTGCCAGAATGAGGACGCCGAGCCAGCGCAACACTATGGTTCGATACCCTGTCTTTCCGCGATCAGAGGGTGGTTTGTTCCATACCATGATCACGCCCACGTACATCAGGAGCGTCCACAGATCTGGATTGAGTACACCTCGTTCTGAAGTTATTTCGCTGTTGACCATCAAAACGCCGATAATCAGAAGTCCCGTTGTGCGAACCAGGATGTGTTGCCATATCGGCCAGAGTGCGTCTCCCTTATCAAGTTTGCGACCGATGGACAGGGGGATGGACATGCCTACGAGAAAGAGAAAGGCAGGAAACACCACGTCCACGAAGGTCATGGTATCAGCGAAGCGGCCGGCGTGCTTCATCCACGCCGGGACGTCGATTACACCTGCTAGGTCGTTAACGAAGAGCATCACAAGGATGGTGATACCGCGCAGGGTATCGATTGATGCAATGCGTCCGCCTGGATGAGTAACAGGAGGTGTGCTGGACAGGGTCATGCAGTCTCCATTCAGCAGGTTGTCGATGAATGGTCCATCCAATTTTTCCAAAAAAGAATCAATTTAAAGGATTAGTATACTTAAAGAATGATTTTGCTTGACATGTTCGGGAATCGTGACTCATCCTCAACCAACTTGCATGAAATTTGTTCTATCACATCCTGAGATAATAATCAGATCCATATCTCCCCGAACACACGATGGAAGTTCCCGCCGATCACTTTCTCAAGAACGTCTTCATTATATCCGAGCCTGGCCAGCTCGATGGCGATGATCTCGATCCGGCGCGGATCGTTGATATCCGGCAGGTAGGGGAAACGCCCGATTTCGTCCGGCGCCTGGATGCCGCCCTGTTTTCGGCTTTCGTTGTTTGCGTTCCAGGCTTTGAGGTATTCAGGTGTCTCTACGACAGGTGAGATGGAGAGATCGCTGCCGATGCCCACATGGTCGGTTCCGCACACGTTAAGCGCGTGGGTCAGGTGATCGTAAAACATGGATTTGGTCGAATAGGGCGTGCCGTTATTTCCCAGATAGGGCATGAGGAAGATGCCGATAACGCCTCCCCGGTCAGCCAGGGCGCGAAGGGTTTTATCCCATTTATTCCGCGGATGATCGTACACGTTCCTGCATCCGCTGTGCGAACAGATGACAGGTTTGTTTGAGACTGCGATGCCGTCGTCCGTGGTCTGCGCGTTGCAGTGACTCAGATCGACGGTGATGCCGAGCTGGTTCATCCGTTCGACAGCTTCACGTCCGAGATTACTGAGGCCGCCGGTGTCGGATTCCAAACAGCCGTCGCCGAAAAAATTACGTTTATTGTATGTCAATTGGATAATCCGCACGTCCATGTTGTAAAATGTGTCGATCCGGCGGAGATCTCTTCCGATCATTTCTCCGTCCTGAAATCCAAAAATCAGGCCGAGCCGTCCTGTTTTCTTCGCATCGTGGATATCCCCCACTGTCCTGATGCCGCGC
>CAZDVF010000450.1:0-2255 GCA_964508725.1 uncultured bacterium
GCCGACGCGCGGCCGCAGGTGCGTCTCATCGCCATTGCCACGGCCGAAGACGGAAAGAACCGCAACACCGGATTCTACTCCGGCGGCGGACGCGTCGGCATGGGCTATTTCGAGAAAGAACGGACGCCGAAGCACATCGGCCGGAAAGCAGCAGAAGAAGCCGTCACACTACTTTCTGCTGTGGACGCCGTGGCAGGCGAACAGCCCGTGGTTCTCGGATCGGGACAATCCGGCGTCATGATTCACGAGGCAGTGGGGCATCCCCTCGAAGGTGACGGCACGTGGAAGAAGACCTCCATCATGTGGGACAAGCTGGGCAAGTCCGTGGCAGCGCCCATTGTCACGATCTACGATGATCCAACCATCCCCCACTATCGCGGCAGCATGAATGTGGACGACGAAGGCATGGTCACCGGCAAAACGCCTTTAATCGAGAAAGGAAAGCTGGTGGGATATCTCCATGACCGTCTCTCGGCCCAAATGCTGAAAGTCAAAGCAAATGGACACGGCCGGCGCGAAACCTACCAGAACAATCCGATCCCGCGCATGAACAACACCATTCTGGCCAGGGGCGAACACGATCCTGAAGAGATCATCCAATCTGTGAAAAAGGGATTCTACGCGGTGAGCTACCAGGGCGGCCAGGTGCAGGATTCAGGCAAATTCACCTTCTCCGTCAACATGGGCTACATGATTGAAAACGGCAAGCTGACCACACCGGTGAAGAACGCGACCCTGATCGGGACCAACGTCCAGATTCTGACTGAAGTCACCATGATCGGCAATGACATGGGCTTCTTTTTGGGGACTTGCGGAAAAGAAGGCCAGTCAGCGCCTGTGACCGCCGGGACGCCCACACTTAAAATCCGCAACATGACCGTAGGAGGCCGGACATGAGAAAAACAGACGAGACATTGATGCGTCTGGCCGAGGACATGGTTGCCTACGGCCGGAAGAAAGGCGCCGACGAGGTGGAAGTCTCCATCGGCGAGGGCAGTGAATTTTCTGTGGATGTGCGTCAGGGCGACATCGAAAAGCTGGTGGAAGCCGGATCAAAAGGACTGAGGCTCAAGGTGATTCTGGATAATAAAGTCGCCACAGCCTCATCATCCGATCTGTCTGAGGATACGCTCCATCATCTGGTGGGGAACGCCATCGCCCGCGCCAAAGTGTCCAATCCTGATCCTTTTGCCGGTCTGCCGGAGAAGGAAGAGATCCTGACCGATCCGGAGAAGCTCCGGATGTACGATCCCAAGATCGTCGAGATGCCTCCCGAGAAGAAGATCGCAGCGGCCAAAGCAACCGAGGCTGTTTGTTTGAAAGACAAACGGATCAAAAAATCGTACGGCGCATCGTTTGGCACATACATTGGCACAAGCTATCTGGCCAATTCAAAGGGATTCCATGGCGCCTATTCCCAGACCACATGCTCGTGCGGCATTTACTTGCAGGCAGGCGAAGGCGACAATCTCTTTGACGAAGGCAAGTACGATTATTCACGTAATTTGGACAATATGATGCAGCCCGAGGCCATCGGCAAAGAGGCTGTGCATCGTGTGACTCGCTTGCTGGGAGCTAAAAAAGTCAAAACGCAGAACGTGCCCGTGGTGCTCGAACCGGAGATGGCTGCTTCACTGTTGGGTTTTCTCTATAGCTGCATCAACGGCAATGCTGTGTACCTGAAGCAAACGTTTCTGGCGGACAAACTGGGCCAGACCATCGGGAACAACCATGTCACCATCATAGACGACGGACTGATGCCAGGCGTGCCCGGCGCCAAACCCTTTGACAGCGAAGGCGTCCCTGTTCGCAAGACGATGGTCATCAAAAACGGTGTCTTGAAAAATTATTTGATGAATACCTATGCCGCCCGAAAACTCAAGGCCAAATCTACAGGCAACGCGTCAGGACCCAACAATCTCTACCTCAAGGCTGGAAAATATTCGCCGGAAGAGATCATCAAGAGCGTGGACAACGGTCTCTTGCTCACCGGAACCATTGGCCAGGGACTTGTTCCAACGACCGGTGATATCTCCCGCGGCGCCTTCGGCCTGTGGATCGAGAACGGAAAGATTGCCTATCCTGTCGCCGAGATCACAATCTCTGGGAATCTGGGTGAGATCCTGAATCAGGTGGACATGGTCGGCAGCGATCTGGAGTTCAAACGATCGGTCAATGCGCCAACTATTAAAGTCTCTGGAATCACAGTCGGGGGAACGTGATCTTCCCCTGCAGTTGAAAAACTCATAGACAAA
>CAZDVF010000451.1:0-2251 GCA_964508725.1 uncultured bacterium
TCACTTTAGTCACTTTTTTGTTCCATCTGACAGGGATGAAAGAAAACCATCTTTGTCATTCAATCTCACAGCCACTTCATTTCCCCCTCCGCCAGTTTTCAGTTGAACAATTCGTTCTCCAATGTCTATTGATCAACCAAAGCGAACGCTACTCAGATATCTTTCCGCCTCTGATCCAAGATTGACGGACTCTATATGATGCCTCTTGCCCGGCTTCAAGTAGAGGTCAGTGATGCGGCGCATACTTGCTCCAAACTGTTTTATTAACTTGCAATAATTATCTTGAAACCTCCTAAAATTTCTTGAATATTCTTCACCATTTCAAAATTTCAAATACCATGCCGATTGTCAATTGGATGAATCGGCAAGTGTTCTGTAGTCCATCTGCTCTTGCCGGGAACATTGGATGAATATGACTTCCCCGTTGCATTTCACCCGCCATTTCCGTAAACTGATCTCGATCGAACAATGCGGACAGACACGCAAGGAATCCAAGAGGTCAAATTGCCCAAGAAAAATCAACAACACATCGTGAGCGACATCCTCCGCTTTCTGGCATCCCGCCCGAATCAATTTTTTAAAAGCCGGGCCCTTGCCAAACATCTCAAGATCGGCGACAAGGACTATCGCATTTTCAAACGGACATTGCTGGACCTGGCCGAGGCGGGGAAAGTTACCAGGCGCAAGGGCAACCGGTTTGGACATCCGCCCAATCCCATCTTCGCAATCGGGACAATGGATGTCAAACCAAAAGGATTCGGTTTTCTGGTTCGCGACAGCGGCGGAGAAGACGTGTTTATCGGGCAGAGGAGCATGGGTTCGGCCATTCACCGCGACCGTGTGCGCGTCGAGATCACTCCCGGACGGGACGGAAACCAGCCTGAAGGTCGCGTCGTCGAGATACTGGACCGGGGAAACAAGCGCCTCGTCGGCACCTTCCAACCGATGCGGCGGGAGCACATCGTCACACCGGATGACGTGAAGATCGGGCGGGAAATTGTGGTCAGGGAAGCGGACAGGCTGGACGCGAAAGATGGCGACAAGGTCCTTGTGGAAGTCACCCGGTGGACTGACGGCCGTCGGGATCTCGCAGGACGAATCGTCGAGGTCCTGGGCCGGCCCAGCGATCCTGGTGTGGATGTGCTCTCAATTGTCCACAGTTTCGGACTGACGGACCAGTTTCCGAAGAATGTCTTGGATGAAGTTGATCGATTGCCCGGCACAATTCCTGAATCCATGCTGGCAGGTCGCCTCGACTTGCGGGATCTGTTCGTCCTGACTATTGACCCGGACGATGCCAAAGACTTCGACGACGCCGTCTCACTCGAGAAACAAGCGGACGGAACATGGCGTCTCGGTGTTCACATCGCTGATGTCAGCGCTTTTATACCGGTTGGATCATCCCTCGATCGCGAGGCTCTCAAACGGGGAACCAGCGTTTACCTGGTGGACAGGGCCATCCCCATGCTGCCCGAGCGACTGTCGTCCGATCTCTGTTCACTGAAGCCCGATGTCGACCGCCTTGCCTATTCCATTCTTATGAATCTGTCAGTGGATGGCGTTGTACGCAGCGCAGACATTCGTGAAACCGTCATCCGCAGCCGGAGACGATTGACCTACCACCAGGCGCAACGCCTCATCAACCTGGCGGACAAGCCAGAGGCATCAACAGCAGGCACATCCACAATGGGAGAAGAGGTAAAAAAAATAATCCCGCTTTTCAGGGACATGATGGCAATAAGCCGCACTTGTATTGAAAACTGGCGGCTGGCAGGCAGCATCGACTTCGACACCCCTGAACCGCTGGTTGAGCTGGATGCAAAAGGACGTCCGGTCCGTCTCGGGCTCCGGGAACGGCTTGAGAGCCACCGCCTGATCGAGGCTTTTATGCTTCTGGCCAACCGGACCGCTGCCGAAGAAATCGGGCGGCTGCGAAAAGCATCGGGCAAGAAGCTGCCGTTTATCTACCGAATTCACGACAAACCGGATAAAGACAAACTGGAAGAATTCGCCCGTTTCGTCGGAGCCATGGGATACGTTTTCCAGGTTGGGGACAGTGTGAAACCCAAGGCGTTTCAGGACGTACTCAAAGCTGTGCGTGGCACACGCCACGAGGTGGTGGTGGAAGAAATCGCTGTCCGTTCGATGATGAAAGCCGCCTATACGACGAAAAACGTCGGCCACTTCGGGCTCGACTTTAAACACTACACCCATTTTACATCACCGATTCGCCGGTATCCCGACATGACCG
>CAZDVF010000452.1:0-2240 GCA_964508725.1 uncultured bacterium
CAAGGGTGACGCCAAGACTGTCGGCCAGGTCCAATTCGTCATCCGACGGCTCACGGGCGACGATGATTACATCAGCGCTGTCAGAGATGAGATTGACATACGATCCGTGCGTGCCATGATGGTCAATCTCTATGATGTAATCCCGAATTGTATCTTGGGACGCGCTGTTAGAGACCGGAATCACGCGCCTGGTGCCATCTCCCCAATCGAACCATTGATAAGAAATGTTCAGTATTTTACACGCAATGAGAATTTGGAGGGGATGCGTTGATGTCGAGCCGTCAACTCGGGGATAGTTATCAATCGTCAAGCTGCTGATATCCACAACATTTTCATTCTTTGAATCTTTATTACTACTCGTTGGGAAGAGATCACAACCGAAATGTGATAATAACAAACACACGATTGTGATTCGAATGACTTCTTTTCTGAAACACATCATGATATAACCTCACCTTACCTATCAGTGTTTTTATCGATAGTCTAAAGAAAGATTTACCCTTCTTGATAGATTGTGTTATGTTCGCATGTCCATTTTACGAAAAGGAGGGCAGAACAGTTATTTTGAAATAATCACCATTCCGGATTGCATGTGATATTGTGCGCCAAGTGTCAGGCAGAGAGATGACAGGATGTTCTCGAACGGGCCTTTTCGAAATTCGGCCGTGACAGTGCGTCGCTGAAGTGAAGAATCGATGACCGCGATGGAGACGTCGTAGGTGCGTTCGAGTTCACTGATAATTTCGGGCACGGGCGTTTTTTCGAAGACGAGCTGTCCGTTGATCCAGCCGGGCAGATAGTCTGTGTCTATGGGGCGGGGAGGTTGCGGCGCCTGGTTTGAGACGACCCGGCTCGTCTGTCCGCGGGATAATGTGACAACATGCTCACTGTCGTATCGTGATTTCAAGTCGATCGATCCTTCGCGGACGATTACGCGGGTTTCTTTTTCACGCGCCCAGACATTGAACTGAGTGCCGGTAACTGTGGTCACTGCCTGATCTGTGATGACGGAGAAGGATCTTGCATCATGGGCGACCACGAAGTATGCTTCGCCGGACAAGTGAACGTTCCTTTGATCAGATTCGAATCGGCGGCGATAGCTGATGGAGCTGCCGCTGTTCAGCCGAACTTGGGTTCCATCCGACAGCACTAATTCGTGAATTTCACCGTTGGCCGTCGATACGGTTTGCATCAGAGATGGTGAGACTATGGTTTTCCAAATGACTGTCGCTGCCATCACCATCATCACGAGAGCGAATACAGCCCACGCGGGCCGCAATCCCCATAAAATATTTCGGTGATATTCCGCCTCTCGTTTGGGCGTTTGCCCTGTTTGTCTCGCTTGCTGGAAGAGATCTTTCTCTATCCTTGACCAGGCCTGATCCATATCGGGCTTCACATCCAGAATGGGAGGTGTGGTTTCATCCCACGTTTTCTTCAGGTCTGCGAAATGGATGCGGTTTGACTCGGACTGATCGAGCCATTGTTTCATTGCTTCTGCTTCGGTCTCGCTCAATTGACCAGTTAGCGATTTAATGCAGAGGCGATGTGCTTGCTGTGACTTCATGCTTGTTTTCCTCACTCACGTCTTCTATTGTTTAAGACGGTTCAAATGAGAAATCCCCCCCTGTTTTATTTGTTTTCAGCTCAAATTCTTCCGAAGAAAACGCAAAGCCCTGCTCATGCGGCTTTCCACTGTTTTAATAGAGATTGAACAGGCTTTCGCAATTTCTTCGTAGGTGAGTCCTTCAAAGCGACTGAGGACGAACACCTGATGCAGTTTGACTGGCAGGCTGTCCAGTGCATTGCTGATGTCAATGCGCTGATGGATGTTGTCCTGTGTTTGTTCCTGCTCATGATGCTTGATTATGAATCGGTATTTACGCTCGTGCGCCCTTTTTCTGTGGAAATCAATGACCAGATTACTGGCGATGCGGTACAGGTAGGCTTTGAATGACAGCTGGATTTTGAGTTGTTTGCGATGCTGCCAGATTCGCGTAAAGACTTCCTGGGTCAAGTCTTCTGTCAGTTCTGTGCTCCGCAAACGATACCAGATATACCGATGAATTTGGTCGTAGTATTTGTAGAAAAGAGATTTGAACGCGTCCTGATCCGATTGTGACAGAGCCAGAACGAGCTCTTCATCGGGAAGCGCTTGAAAATGAGTCATGCGTTTGGTTTGCGTTGTGATTGATCTTCAAACCACTAGCTCAGCTAGTGGTTCTCGATCCTAAACTGGA
>CAZDVF010000453.1:0-2237 GCA_964508725.1 uncultured bacterium
GTCCAGTTTAGGATCGAGAACCACTGGCAGAGCCAGTGGTTTGAAGATCAATCATAATGAGGAGGTCAGTCGAATATTTGGCTCCCAAAGTGCGGACAGGATCAAATCACCTCTGCCCGAAAACAGGAGACACCTCTTCCAAAGAGTCTACAACCGCTCAAGCGTCCTTTTCAAACTGTCAAGCTGTGAATCTTTGATCCCTGCTCCGATGTTCCTGATGCTGTTGAGATCGATGTTGCCGCCGATGATATTGATGAAAGAGACTTCGTCGTCATCAATGGACATGAGGAAAAAACCAACGATTTTATTATTTTCAAACTTCATGCTGATGTTGGTGAATTCATAGTCCGATTTCGTTCGGATCAATCGGACCCAATTATCATCTTTCAGTTTCGTCTCGATTTTGTCCATGAGCGGTAAAAGATCTCTGGCGCTTTCCTCTCTTTCCAATTCCCACGATTTGACGCGGATGGATGCCAGATTTGCAAGACCCTCGCCGAAATCATCATCATCATCGTCTGCCATCCGAAGCAGAGCCAGAAGCGCGGGGCCCAGATCGATATCTGTCACTTCAGCCGCATGATCCGGTATTTTAATTTCGTTCAGATCGATGTAACCGGGATGCTTCTTTAAATCCAGATCCTGGGCGTTGAGTGTCAGACAGGCCGTCAGGAGAGTGACAGCGATCAGAAACAGGGTGACTTTCTTCATTGTTGACCTCCTCGAAAAATAGGGACTGCGTTTTGAAGACTCTTTTTCACTGTGGATGGAAGCTCTTTGAAGAGCACGTCTTGCACAACCTTTTTCTCGGTTCGATTCATGGTCTTGGCCAGATAGGCCAGACTCCATGTGGCCTCAGCTTTGGCGCGATTGGCATCGGTTTGGGATAGCTCAACCTGAGCCGCTGGCTCTTGCGACATTTCGGGGCGGAAAACAAAGAGCAGAATTAAAGCCGCAGCAGCCGCTCCCGCAAAAACGATCCGCCAGTGTCCAGCCATCACATTCGAACGACTTCTGGCAACCCGTTTGCGCGGTTCATCGCGTTTGACGGTGTCGGCGAGAATAGACCGTGTCACCCGGTCGGGGCATGACAGTCGGGGCAGCGTTTCGAAAATCCGCACCAGGTCACGTTCTTTCAGGTATTCCGCACGACAAGACGCACAGCCCTTCAGATGACGGAAAACCATTTTCCGATCACTGCGGGAGATATCCCCGTCGAAAAGGGAATCGAAAAGCTTGCGGGTGTCACGACATGGGTTCGACATGACTGGCCGCCTCCACACTTTCTGGAAAATTCTTTTCAAGCTCTGTCTTTAACATTTTACGTCCACGGTGAATTGCCACCTTTACAGCGCTAAGCTGCATATCGAGAACCTCACCGATGCCTTTGCATTTCATTCCTTGGTAGTAATGCAACAGAAGCATGTGCTTTGTTTTTTCAGGAAGACAATCCATGGCGGAAAGGATCTGCTGCTGCATTTCGGTCATTTCATACGCCCTTTCCGGATTGGACCACCCGTTTGTGTCATCGGCCTTCAGAACAGGATGCGAATCCGTCTCGTGGATGGATTGTCGCGGCAACGCCTTCCGCTTTCTGGCCGCATCCACACACTGATGATATGTGACGCGCATCATCCAGGGGATGATCCGTTTGGGATCGATGGTCTCCCAATGTTGCCACACCTTCACAAATACCTCCTGCGTCACGTCTTCTGCATCTTCCCGGTTCCTGAGAAAGGTGCACGCGTAACTGAAAATGCGATCCTGGTTCTTTTGCAGAACCTTTTGAAATGCGCGTTTCTTCATCGTTCAATCAAAAGACGAGACAGAAATAAAAAAGGTTACACTCAGCCACCCCAAAAATGATCGTTGGGGATCTTCAAGTTGTTCCATCATTGTATTAAAAGGATATTGACGCTGTTTTCCATCCATCAGATAACTTTTCGGCGATGGTTTCAATCCAATCTCAGCGCTCTCTGTGGTTGAGCATTCTTGGGATAGTGAGGTGGACGTTCCTTCACGCATCACAAAGGCAGGATCTCAACTTCACTCGAAATCAGATCCCACAACGCCACAGTCCGGCGTCCAGTGGTCCAGCCGCCGCATTCACCGGGATTGATCACCAGCGTTTTGCCGTTCTGGATTTCCGGCTCGTGTGTATGACCGTATATAATCGCATCATAATGCCCGCTGTCGGCCAGGGCCGTGATTTGATCCGGCTCGTGGAGAATGAGGAT
>CAZDVF010000454.1:0-2236 GCA_964508725.1 uncultured bacterium
TTCGTTGGGCGGGCAGACCGGGCGACTGGGTTTTGGGCAGTGGATACGCAAAGATCGAAACGGGTGAAATGGAGCTGTCATCGTTTATCGAGCGCATCACGGGTATTGAAGCCGAGGCGGAAATCCATCCAGAAGAGCGGTTTGTACAGATTTACGAGCTGTCTGGTCAGGCAGGCGGCGGCGCGTTTTCGATTTCGACACAGCGGCCCGAAGAGGCATTATCTGATCTGGCGCCTTTGACAGTCGATTTTCTTGGAGCAGATCTGGGTGTGCTGCTTTTCGAGACGTCCGGGAAAGGGATCCGTGTGCATCTTCCGGGATTGATGGAAAAGAAAGAGATGGGGTGGATCGCTTTTTCAGGGCCTGACGGGACAGGGCCGTTTCAGATCGCCGGGCCGTCCGATCATCCCCTGTTTCGTGGTACGCTTGCCCTGACAGGCAACCGCATCACGTATCCGTTCCTTGCTGTCGGCGGCGAAGGCGGGACAGATAGCGCCATCGCTTTTCTTGAGAAAGTCAACTGGGATATCCATGTCGTGCCCGCAGAGGACGCCCACTATGTGCGTAGCGAGGAGTCGCCTTTCGGGAATTTGTATGTTGATCTTCAGTTGCGAAACGGTTCGGATGGACTTTATGTTTCCGGAATCCCGGAGCAGGATGAACTGGAGGTCTGGGGCCGGATCGTTTCCAATGAAGGGAGTATTGACATCCTCGACAGGTACTTCCGCCCGGAGGAGATCACGTTCGATTACCCCAGGGGCGCCGGTGATCCTATTCTGTCCGGCAGGGCTTACACCACGGTTGCTGACTCGCTGGGGATGCCATCAACGGTTTGGTTGACCCCGGGTTGGGTGGATGATGATACGGGAATTGAACATGAAGGCGGCCCCTGGGGGAAGCTTCGATTTCATTTTTCAACCGACAATCCAAACCTTGGCCGGACGGAAGCCGACTTGCTGGCTGCTCTGGGGTATTCTGGATCCGATTTAACGGAACGGGCTTACGACGCCCTGGGGATGCATGTGGAGAACTGGGTCTTTCGGCCGATCTTTCGACCCATTGAGCGGGGCATCCGCCGATATCTGGGACTGGATGTCGTGCGCGTGTCATCCATGTTTTCACGGAATCTTGTTCAGTCGCAGACGTATGACAACGTGACTTTCGATCCCCGATTTCTGTTGCGTAGCACCAGACTGACCCTGGGCAAGTATTTGGCGCCGGGACTTTTCCTTCTCTATTCCGGTCAGGTTCACAAAGGATTCGGTTTACAGTATCCAACCCATGGTCTTGGATACCGGCACGCTGTCACCCTTGAATATACCATCCGCCCTGATTTATTTTTAGAAATGGAGTACACGTACGATACGCAGCTCTTATCTGATCGCAGGGAAGACAAACGGATTTGGCTGCGTCACGTGTTTCCGTTTTAGCAGAGAATGCCAGAATGTTAATTTGTTCTTTACTTAAAGCGAAAATTTTTGTACTTTTTTAAATTACTTGCAGGAGGGCGATTTGTCCATGATGTTTCGGTGCAGGCTGATACGCATCTTGATGATTTGTTTTTTATGCAGCCTCAGCAGTGGCGTTGTCCTCGGACAGCAGGATCAACTGGGGATGTTACTGGGTATTTCGGTTGAAGGGAACCGGATCTCGGAAGACACAGTGATCAAGCTTAGTTCCGGGCTCAGGGAAGGACAGATGATCACGATGACTGATATCCAGCGTGGCATCCGCCAGCTTTGGGCGCTAGGATTGTTCTCAGATATTAGCGTGTTCATCGAACGGCAAACCCAGGAAGGCCTTTTCTTGGTCATTCATGTCCAAGAATATCCCCGGCTCGATCGTGTGGTTATTGAAGGTAATAAGAAAATAAAGACGGATGACATTGAGAAGGAGCTGGGATTCTTCCGCGGGCAGGTGCTGGGGCAAAGCCAAATTACCAAAGCCAAGCAAAAACTGCTCAAGACTTACGCTGAGAAGGGATATATTCTGGCGGAAATTGAAAGCAAGGTGTACGAGTCTGAGAGAGAAGGCAGGGCGGTTCTGGAGCTCAATATTAATGAGGGCAGGAAAGTCCAGATCAAGCGGATTCAGTTTCATGATAATGTTGTTTTTGAGGATAAAAAGTTAAAGAAGCAGTTCAAGGAAACGAAGGAAGACCGTTGGTGGCGCGGCGGCGATTTCAATAAAAATGAATATGAAGAAGATAAAGAGAAACTGATCCTGTTCTATCGAA
>CAZDVF010000455.1:0-2235 GCA_964508725.1 uncultured bacterium
CGGAAGGCAAGAACGAAGCAAACCGCGGCGAAACCGAAAGGCCCGGCGCAGACAGCTAACGACAATCCGCAGCCTGATGAGGCAATGACATGCGACTTATTCAATATCGAAGAAATTCTTGACGAAAGCACGCTGGATATAGAGATTCTGAAGGACTGGCATGTGGACGAGGTGACAGGCTCGACGCGACAGAAGCTGATCGAAATCAATGTCGCCGAATGGTGGCCTGGACAAGATTATCGGCTTCCAGTGCGCATGATTGTGCCGCTCGAAGGGAAAGCAAAGGGCTTTAGTATTACGGGAGCAAATCCATATGAAGGATTGATGACTGATTCGAAACCAACCGACTTTCAGGCAAAACTGCTGGCCAATGGAGTTGGCGTCGTCAAGATTTTTGTCAAGTCACTAAGGGAAACCCCCAGGGCAATCGCATGAAAAATCTCATGGTGATTTGTTCTGATTCGTCGTATCAAACCCCAACAGAGTCAGCAAGTAGTTTCTATCATATCCTGCCTTGGCCCTTTTGCTTTTGATACCCAGCTTACACGTTGTATCGTTTTTCAGTAACACCAAGCTGATCCGGCGTATTCGACACAGGTTCTCAGCAGCATTTTCAATTCGTACACGACACTGATCTTCGTTAAAGCTGACGTCCAGAGTCCAGTGTAGTTGGTTTTCCACTCTCCAGTGATTGCGGATTAGAGTCGCTATCTTTTGGGCTTGTTTGCCGGAATGTGAGCTTATGAAATACCGTCGTTCGGTAGTTGTTTTGCCGTTAACTGTTCGTGTACATTCAACCGCGGCCATACTGTAAAGTCCCGCCCAGTCATGGCGCCGGATGAGCCAGTCGATATCCCAACAACTCCAGCATTTACGTATTTCGATACGGCCATGGGATTTTTCAACCGTTTCGTGATAGTCGTACTTCTCGGTTGACTCATTGGTAATCAGGTCATCCATGTATGTCCGTACATCTTCGTGAAGTGTGCTCTGGTTACCTTTTAGAGAAAAAACATAATGGCCCTGACGTTTGACGATTCTCTCGGCAATATCCCTTTGACAACCCATCGCATCGATCGTCACCGTTGCATCCTTGAGTTGTAGCATGTCCAGCAGTTTAGGAATGGCCGTAATTTCATTGGTTTTGTCATCGACCTTGAGTTGACCGAAAACAGCATGATTCTCATGCACATAGGCATTAATCATATGGATGGCCATCTTGTTAGATGCGGTATCAAAGCTCTTGCGTAGTGTCTTGCCATCAATCGCAATATGTTTGCCTTGGGTGTCCGATCCCACAAGAGCATGAATCCACTCTTGGATGCGTCGCTCGAACTCATCCGGATCGATAAAAGCGAAAACTGTACCGAATGTGTCATGAGAAGGGACGCCATTCGGTAATTCGAGAAAGCTCCTGAACCATTGTTCGTTGGCCTTCGCAAAGTCTTCTATTTGGGTCCAATGCTCCAGACCACAAATGACCGCACAGACCGTTATGACCATAATGTCATGGAGTTTATGAGAGACTTTGCCGATAACGCGATGGTCGGGCATGTCACTAAATATGCGCAGTAATAGCGTATGAGCCGAATCTTCCATGAGGGCTCCTTTCTATAGGGCGTTTATCGTTGTTGATGCAAGGCCTTGCCCTAAAGACTGGAGTATAGAGGATCGTAGGCAATAGCGCAATTGCCTATTTTAACATTTTTCGAATCTCGCAATTTTTTCTTTCATGCGATTGCCCTGGGTGGGAGCGGCCTGATGGCGGAGTGGGCACTTAAAATCAGAGATATCAGCAAAAGCTTCTTCGGTATTCAGGCGCTCAGGGAAGTGAACCTCGACGTTCGTGAGGGGCAGACCCTGGGATTGATTGGCGAGAACGGCGCAGGAAAAGGCACGCTTATGAACATTCTCGGCGGCGTGATTGCCCTGGATGGAGGGGCGATTGAGCTGTTCGGTGATAAATATGATCCAGCGTGTCCGGCTGATGCAACGCGCGCCGGCATTGCCTTCATTCACCAGGAACTCAATCTGTTCGGTAATCTGAGTATTGCGGATAATCTTTTTATCGACGGCTTCCCACAGTTCCGTCGATCGCCATTGATAGATAAACGCAGCACGTACAACCAGGCGGACGTATTGTTTTCTTCGGTGGACTTGCACCTTCCGCCCCAAACACCCGTTGAGCTACTCACTCCCGGCGAGAGACAGCTCGGCGAAATTGCCAAGGCTATG
>CAZDVF010000456.1:0-2218 GCA_964508725.1 uncultured bacterium
CATCGGTTGTACCGGGCTTCAAGAATGTCGGGCACGGTGAATTGACCAAACCGGCGGACTCGCGCAGCAATGAAAAACACGATCACAAAACCGATCCACCCCCCGGCGCTGCCGATGAGCGACGCATACCCGTGATGGTACGACAGATCTGCCACACTGAAGATGTCTCCGGAGCCAATCCACGTAGCCAAGAGTGTTCCAATCAATACCGGTGCGGTCAGGGTTCGTCCGGCGATGAGAAAATCCTCCTTGCTTTTCACGCGACGGGCCATGAAGACTCCGACGGTCAGCAACACAGCCAGGTATCCCACGATGGTGTACACGTAAACCATGACTCATCCTCTCTCGTTGACCAGGTTGTCGAAAATGGTTGCCAGCTGTTGGATTTGATTCTTACGATCCAGCGATTCGATACCCTTCCACCGCGGAACGGACAATTTGAGATCCCCCCGCTTCCACAAATCGTATGCCCGGCCCAGCTCACCTGCCAATTTCCGGACATCGCCGGGCGGGACGATCACACCGCGGGCGTGTTTGACAATCAATCGCCCGGCTTCGCACTGCGGAACCGAAGCGACAACCGGTTTACCAGACGCCAGATACTCGAACACCTTGCCCGTAACCATGCCGCAATCCGCCTCCCTGGGCAGCATGAAATAAAGCAAATCAGCACTCATCAGGTATTGGATGCTTTCAGCATGCGGAACATATCCAGCGAGTTGGACGCAATCTGTTAATCCACGTTGCGACACAAGATCTGCAAGAGGGATGTCCAACGCTGCGCCCACAAGATGCAAGCTGAGTTGCGTGCGGATCTCCGGTCGTTCCCGGACCAGGGTAGCCACAGCATCCAGCAGGATTGTCGGATCAAGCATCCGGCTCATGGCGCCACAGTAGGTGACAGTGAATCGATCAGACTCCGATGGTTCGACATCCTCAAAATCGTTTCGGTCGTACCCGTTGGGGATGGCAATGGCATCATCCGGATTCTTTCCAGAAATACGGAGCATATCCTCTGCGATGGGACCGGACACAGCAACGATCCGGTCTGCGGTGCGCATGACGCGGACTGCCATCTTGCGATTCAGCCGCTGGCGGCAGGATGTTGTGTTTTGAAGGTCCACCCAGGAATCACGGAAATCTGCCACCCACGGCAGATCCGTTCGCTTTTTCAGCGACAGGCCGGCCAGATGGGCAGAATGCGGCGGCGATGTGGAGAAAATTAAATCCACAGAATGGGATTGCATGTATCGCAAAGCCGCACGCACAGCGAACGGCGTCCATAATCGTTTCGAATCAGGAATCAGGAGCGCGTTATCCAGAAAGCGATAAAGTCTCTTCCCTGTCGTCCACCTGGGCCTTGACGGATATTCGCTTTGTGTATGCTTTCCGGAGAAGTGATATGCCATCCGCAGAGGATCCAACGATTCAGTACGCAAAATGGTTCGCCATTCGATCTCGCGCAAGAGGGAGGGATCCTTTGCGTAATAGCGGACGTCCTTCACAGTAATGACAACCGGATCCCAGCCAAATTCAGGCAAGTAACGCGTAAACTTCAAAGCACGCTGCACCCCCCCCATGCCCAGAGGCGGATAATAGTATGCCAGAATCAGGACACGCTTCATGATCCAGTCTTTCCCCTGATTCGTTCAGAGACGATGCGCACCAAAGCCTGCCGTTCGGAAGGTTCGAAAAAGCGGAACATCCACAAAAATAGAGGATAAAACAACACAAGAACCACGCGAATCAGCAGGTGTGTTTGCGCAAATCCGGATGAGAGAATCACAAACAGCAACGCAACAACTCCGGCAAGAATCGCAATGCGCCGCCACTCGTAGGGAATCGGATAAAGCCTGTACGATACGATGAAAAGCGCGACCGCCATGCTGGCGTATGCAGCAAATGACGCCCAGGCTGCGCCGTGAATGCCTAAAGTCGGAATAAGGAGGCCGTTGCCGACACATGCCACAAGCGCGCCGACTCCCGTGATGAGGGGCAACCACGTCGTTTTCTTCTTCAGGTAGATGCCCACCATGAGATTTGTGTAGATCCCATAACAGACGTAGGCAAGGAGGATAATTGGCACGATTGCAATGCCTGCATTATAGCCTTCCCCAAAAAGGGAATAGCCGAATAACTGAAAATGGACAATTTCGTGAACAAAAGCCGACACTGTCAGGAAAATCAGACCGGACACAACAAGGAAGTAGGTCATGAC
>CAZDVF010000457.1:0-2210 GCA_964508725.1 uncultured bacterium
ATTGTCTGACGGCGAGCTCGAGATCGGCACAGCCATGCTGAAGGAAAACGAGATTGATGCACTGATCGGACGGTTGCAAGAGGTCCTGGCGAAAGATGCATAACGTTTTAAAGTGAAAAGCTGAAATGCCGATCCCGATGCTTGAGGATTTGAAATGTCTTTATCCTTGAGAGTATTCCTGCAGAATAATTGCGCGGGGATTTAAGTTTCACCGTGTGTGGATTTGCTGAAGGTGTCTGGTTCTCCCGGTCAGTTCCTGAAGATCAGACTCCACCCAACTTGAGAACAAAGTCTCCCACATTGACGCCCGCATCGTTTGCGATCACGTGGCATTTGGCCTTGAAGAGAAAGAGAATCGGCCGGCCCGCCTCAGAGAGTGATTCGTAGTTTCCCTGGCCTTTGGCCACCACACAATCGGCCTTCCAAAACCGGTCCAGAAAATTATCTGAACAATCATCCAGCAGAGTTCCGGGTGCGATGGACCCGTTGTCCACGACTTCCGCCACCTGGTCCAGCCCGACTGTTTTGGCATCCACTGCGGTGGCATCGTTGATGACCGGTCCGCCCCGCACCACAAAAGTGACCGGTTTATCCATGGTTTCGATGAGGAGCGTGTCGAAAACGATCTCCCCGGCGTTGTCCCCGAGATAGAGCACAGTGTCTGCGTTTCCGACAGCTTTTTGAAATTCGGAATAGTCGAAGATCCCGAACGGTTGCGTCGCCGCAGAGCTGAGTTCCTGAGCGAGATCGAAGCTGTGCTGGGGGCCGTAGTCGATGACGTTGCCGGCGATGGCGTAGCGCAGGGCGCGCTCGAGGGGGTCGTCGGCCGACTGCACATCACTACGAAGGCGGGGCAGCCAGGCCAGGGCCTGACGGTTGCTAATGTCCTTGATATTGCGGTAGGGATCGATGTCCGGCGCGAACGGTCGAATCATTTTGTGGATGGCGTGGGCGATCTGGGGCGGTGAGGCCGTTAGTGAGAGATCCGGAATGAGTCGAGACACCTGATCCAGAACCTGCTTGTGCACAGCGGGATCGTCGGTGACCATGCGTGTCGATGCGAGGGCTTGCCGGAAGAAGCAGGGGATGCAATCGAGATAGGTTTTCACAGGATTTCGCTTTCTTCAGTTTTCGGTCAGGGTTTCAGGATGTCGGCCAGGGCGTCTAGCACGGCATCGATGTCTTCCAGCCCGGTAAAAAAGTGGGGCGCGATGCGGATGACGTCGGCGCGGGCCGATGCGATGATGTTCCGCTTTTTGAGTTCCTCTTCCACCACGTGGGAATTGTCGGAGACGCGGATGGCGGTGTTCGGTCCTTTCATCCGCAGGTCGCGGGGGCTAACAACTTCCAGATTTCTGTTCAGCGCTCCGGTTATACAGCGCTTTGACAGATGGTCTGTCCAACGTTGAATATTTTCCACACCGACAGAGTTAATGATCTGCATGCCGGCACGGGCTACGTAAGCGGGCAGGATGGGCGGTGTGCCACCTTCCATGCGGCGGGCGGTTCGGGCGAAATCCAGCCGGTGGATGTCAAACGCGAAGGGATTTTCCTGGCTAAACCATCCGGTGAAGGCGGGCCGGAGCATGTCTACTTTGTCCGCTTTCACATAGAGAAAAGCGATGCCGGGCGTACCCAACAGGTATTTGAGATTTCCGGACGCCAGAAAGTCGATGTCCAGCTTGCGCACATTGAGCGGATGGGTTCCCAGCCCCTGGTATGCATCCACGTAAACCAGTGATCCCTTCGCGTGGATTCTGGGGATCACGTCGGCCAGATCCTGCTTGAAGCCGTTGTAGTAGTAGACGTCGCAGACAGAAGTAATGATGGTCTCTTCATCCACCACGCGATCGTATTCTGCGGGATCGATAATCCCGTCCCCCACCGGAATGAATTGCACTTCGGCGCCGAATTTTTGCTGGGCGAGCCACACGTGACCAACTGTCGGAAACTCGGCATTGGTGACAGCCACTTTCGTCCTCTTGCCCTGAAACGAGAGAGCGCCGGCCAGAGCGCTGGTCAGTTCCGACACCGATGAACCCACAGCGATGTCGTCCGGCTTTGCACCAATGAGACGGGCGAACTCTGATTTGGCCAGATTGATTTCCGCAATCCAGCGGTCCCAGTCCATGCCCACTGTGTTCCAGTTTTCCAGATAGTCGAGAGCAGCCTGGCGTGTGGCGTCTGATTGGGGGGATTGTGAGCAGTTG
>CAZDVF010000458.1:0-2208 GCA_964508725.1 uncultured bacterium
TGCTTTTTAAAAGTCCCTTGCTGCGCCTCGTCTCCGGCAATACGAATGCCCTCGGGAAACGGTAAATACTGAACAGGCAGCTCCAGTTTCTCTGCAAAAAATGTATTGAGATGCTTGAGTCGTGCGCCTCCGCCGATGAGATAAAGAGTCTCAATTGCATCTCCGCCGGACTTGTCCTTGTAAAAGGCGAAGGACCGCAGAATCTCGCCTGTCAGCCGTTCAACAACAGGCCGCATCATCGTGCCCACCTCGCTGAGGGGAGCGCCTCTGAAAGTCATGCCTTCTGAAAATCCCAGCGGATACCCGTATTGCAGTTTGAATTCCGTGGCTTCTTTGGAACTGAACTGAATCGCTCTGCCTTCGTGAAAAATAGTGCCTGTGATGGCTTTAGTGAAATCTTCGCCGCCCAACATGATCTCGCGAAAATAATCGAGTTTGCCGTTTCGAATGAGTGCAAGCGTACTCCCCCTGGCCCCGATATCGAGTATGCCGACGCGCTCTTTCTTTTTCAGCTCGGGAATATACTGTGTTAAATTGGCCAGGGCTTTAACCGTAGGCGCGACCTTGGATGGCACCACACCCTGGGCGACGACATGGCGAACTTTTTCATCCACATCTTCATCAGATGCGCCCATCGTCAGATAGAGGATCTGTCCCTCGGTGTCAGGATCGGGACCAATAACCTGATAATCATATACGCAACTGGCGACTTCACTCTCTTTCGATAATTCACGCTGTATTTCAAAATGAACGGTTTGAAGCAATTCCTTTTTCGAAAGTTGCGGAAAGCTGTCCTTTTTCACAATAATACGCGAACCCTCAACACCCAGAACGACATGCGCATGCTTGAGTGCCTTTTGTCGCTGAAAGAGCCAGCCCATGACTTGCTGGATCTTCTCGTCAATATCATCTTCACCTTCGTGGATGCTGTATTTGCCGAAGGAATCGATGCGGATTCCCCGTCCGGTGCGGTGCAGCAAAACATATTTGATGTTTTGCCGGCTGATGTCCAGACCCAGGACCAGTGGCCAGGGTTTATGCGTATGTACTTGAAAGCTTTTCAGTTCCACAGGCTATCACCTTGTCTGGTTCATTCGTGTTCGTAGGTCCACGAATCGATGCCCAAACCGATCGGATCGTGGAATTGACTGAAAACCCGGGTGTAATCTGGAACATGCGTGACCAAACCGTATGCAAATTGCCACCATGGCGGCCCAACGATGTTGCATGTTGCCATTATCCCCCCATTGACAACTGTCCAGCTTCCCATTGTCACTGTACTTGTTGAATTGGGCATATATACTACACCAATAATTGTGCCATCGGGACCTGATGCGCTTTGCAGCGTTAAATTTCCATCGACCATAAAGATGCCATAAACCGTGACACCTGCTGGAACGGTCATATTACCCGTCACATGCGTGACGTTGGGTGTGACACCGACATTATAAAAACTTGCAGATGGGAAATTATTTGTCGCTGTCCAATTGCCAGCTTGTGTATTTAATTGCATGTCAGACAGCGTATCCAGAAGCGCATAGTCAACAGCGGGCAGCTCCGGCACATTCTGTTCCATAGCGCCGCTATTTAAAGTGGCGGTCGAATCATAAACGCGAATTCCAGAAACGCTGCCCTCTGTATAGATGGCCTGCATTTGCTTCTCAACCAACCGGATGGACACTTCATTCTCAATGTCGCCAGACACAGCCAGCACATTGAGATATGTATCTCCGCTTAATTGAAATGTATCAAGATTTACCGTAACACCACCAATGGTAAACGATTCACTCCCCCACGTTCCCTGACTCAGGCGGGCGGCTCCGTAATAGACAGCGCTTGCCGTAGCGTATTCCGCTTGAATGGCCTGCGCCTGAACAGCGATGCTCTCCCCCTCGCTGCGAATCAGGACCATGCTGCCCAGACCCATAAGTGTCAAGGTCATCACAAAAATAATGACCAGGGCCGACCAGAATCCGTCTTCATCCTTTACATCGCAAGGTTTCATATCCATCTCGTGGATGTTAATAGAAATTTCTCGGCGACACCTGGGCTGTCAATTGATAGTTCTGGCTGTCGTCGCCGATTTCAAGCTCGATGCGAATACGCCAGACATTAGATGTCAGCCACCCTGGTGTAAACGAACTGCCATCCGATTGAAAGTATGTCAAACGAAACCGCCTCACGTTCTCCACCAACCGTTCACCATCA
>CAZDVF010000459.1:0-2207 GCA_964508725.1 uncultured bacterium
GTACCGGTTGTCGGCAAAGGACTCCGCCGATTTTTGAATGGCGTCGGTCATGGGTCTGCTGCTGTTGGGATTGATGATGAGCATTTTCATCTTATCTGCCGCCCCCATTTATTAATATGTGAAGTTTGGCTAGATTGTGGCCTTAATCGTCATTGAGCGCATTGGATATTTTAAAAACATATCCATCATGCGACGGGACTTCTGATGGATACATCTGAGGAGGCGTGATGATGACATTCCCTCCTTCAAGGCTCCATTGTATTGACTTCTCAAAACCCAATAGATGAACAAGCACATTATTTTTATTTCCAATACCGGATATCTGAATCCTGCTCTCCGGCCATTGAGTGCAAATGACATAGAGGTCCTTACCGTTCCTCGTAAAAAAGATGGAGGATTTTATGCCGTCAGTGGAGGATTTCTTCCATGCCCGCGTGCCATAAATGGCCTCTCCGTTAATCTTCAGCCATCGCCCGATATCGCGAAGCCGCTGCTGCATGATGACGGGAATGCGTCCATCGGCTGTTGGACCGACGTTGAGCAGAAGATTTCCGCCCCGGCTGATAATCTCAATCAGTTCGTGTATTAATTCCCGGGATGTCTGATAATGGTCAATATTTTCAGCGCGATTGAATCCGTACGACCGACCCATGCCCCGGCTCTCCTCCCAGGGATGGGTCGTGCCCACTGCATCCGTATCCTGGTATTCACTTGAAAAGTAATCACCGTGTTTGCCAGGCATGCCTTTCGCCCATCGATCGTTGACAACAACGTCATTTTTGTTGGGCGCTTCGTTGTAAAGCCAGGCCAAAAACTCCTTCGTCTTCCAATACGTTTCGCTGCCGTCCCATTCTCCTCCATCTGAGAAGATTAGAGCAGGTTGATATGTTGTTACCAGTTCGCGCAACTGAGGGAGGACATGATCGTTCACATACTTGTCTTGCGGGATGCCGTATTTGTCCATCATCGCTTTTGCGATATACCTGCCGGATGGCGTACGATGTGTCAGGCTGGTTTCCCATTCGATCATCGAATAGTATAAACCCATTCTTAATCCTTTTTCTCGAACGGCCCTGGTTAAATCGCCGACAAGATCCCGTCTTGGTCCGACATTCCAACTGTTCCAGTTTACTTTATATTTGCTTTTTGTAGGCCAAAGACAAAATCCATCATGATGCTTGCTGGTTAACACTACATATTTTGCTCCCGATTCGGCAAACATCTCCGCCCAGAAATCAGGATCAAAAAGTTCGGCCTTGAATAGAGGAGCAAAATCACGATATTCAAAATCCTTGCCAAAGTGCTTCTCGTGAAAGTCTTCATCCTCTTTCAACTCGCCCATGACCCGGGCTTCATACCACTCGGCATAAGAAGCATATTTCCCTTCTCGCACCCGAATCCAGGCCGGTACCGAGTAGACGCCCCAGTGAATAAAAATACCAAACTTGGCATCCTCGAACCATGGTGGAATTGGGCGGCTGTCCAAGGATGCCCAATTGGGTTCGTATTTTTTCCCATCTTGACAAAAAGTGTTACTGATCCCTGAAAAAAGGAAGACACTACTCAGTAAAATTCGGACGATCTGATATTTTGATCCTGCAATCATAACGTGCCTAACTCTGTTTGTCCATTCAGGATTATTTGGAATGAAATATTGAGTTATAGCCTATCCTCTTTTTCGTTTTTTTAACTGAAGGATGAATGTTTGCGCCAGGTGGTTATTTCTTTTTTGCGATTTTGACGAAATGATCTGTCCCATCTACAATCTTTGTCGCAAACTTATTTTTGCCTTCCAAATAATCCTTCATCAAAACGAAAAACACGCTACTCAAGGCCAGCACGGCAATCAGGTTCGGAATGGCGCATATGCCCACTGCGATATTTGTAAATACCCAAACCCTGTTTACATCAGCCACACCGGCGAATGCGAGAGCCGGCACAAAATAGAGCCATTTCAGATACTTCATTGCCTTTGAGCCGAACAGGGTTATGCCAGCGGTTTCGTAGTAGATGAAAAATCCGATATAGGTTGTCAGACAAAAGGTCAGGATACAAAATGAGATGAGATTGCTGGCGATTCCCTGTGGAAACACGGACGCAAAAGCGCGAATGACCAGATCAATTCCCGATTCCCCACTGGACAATACACCTGTTGAAAGAATGGCAAAGGAGGAGATGGTGCACAACACGATCGTATCGATAAAGAC
>CAZDVF010000460.1:0-2204 GCA_964508725.1 uncultured bacterium
CCGCTGCAAGCCTGCCTTGGGCAGGCTTGCGGCGGGGAGCTTCAATCCACCGCTATGCGGTGAATTCAAAGCCACCCGCTTTGCGGGTGGTCGTTTACTCTCTCACATGTCGTCCAGCATGCGGGAATTCCGCGCCAGTTTCAGCTTTTCCTTCTTCTCTTTTACCGCAATGTTGAGAAAAACGTCGCGGACTTCGTCAATTTCCGCATGAGCTGCAAATGTCTCAAACTGACTGATAAAAGAGTCATAGAGGCTGATGGTCGTTTTAATGACATTTTCAACAGTCGGATTTGCGCTTTTTAATAAATCCTGAAGTTTGGCAAACTGGTCTTCGCATGTGCTGAACTGAAACCAGGTTTCCATAATACCGGCCGATGCCTCCTTGCCATACTCCAGAATGCCTTGCTCACGCGATTTCTCGTGTTCGATGAGATAATCCAGAAGAATATGAAGACGTGGATTGTACGATTGCTTCCGGACATCCTCGCAATATTCTTTAATCACCCGATGAAAATAAACCGCATGATCGATGATATCTTTTGTCTGCTCGAATTTCATTGAATCACCTCCGACTCATATCACAACCTGGTCAAACGGCCGGCAAGCAGGGCAAAACCGATCGCAATGCTGAGATTGATCAGCGTGCCCAGAAGATAATACGACGGATTCTGCTGGATCTTCTCTTTTCGAACAAACTCCTTAGCACCGATAATAACAGCCAAAGCGCCGTACTCATTTTGACATACGAGGACAAAGATGAGGAAGGTCTCGCAAAAGCCGATCCACAACCCGGTGGACCGCAGATCAAACGGCTTTGCAGTTTGACTCTCCGGCAATATCTTTTTAATCTGTTTACTTGATTTAAGTCGCGGAATACCAAGCCGCACCAGCAGCGTGGATGCAAGGAAGGAAAGCAGGAACAAACTCGTATAAATTGTCAATTCAAGCATGGTATCGATCGATCCGTCGTTTTAGTCACGGATGAGCCAGCATCTGCATGGATTTACGGATATCAATGGTTTCTCATTGATCGTAAGATATCAATGATTTCTCATTGATTTTATCCTGTCAGTAAAAGCCAAAGTGTCATTGACAAATTGACTGTATGATGAGATCGATGGCTCTCTCGGCGTCAAGGACGATCTCACCGTGGCCGCGAGCCAGGGCGTCGGAAATCGACTGCGGATGCTTGTTCATCTTGCGTGCAATGGCATTCTGCGCAAGGCCCTGGCGAAACAGCACGTACACCTGGCGCTGATAGGCTGTCATCCCCCCAAGCAGGGCATTGGTCGTCTCTGTCAGGGTATCAAGAACTGTGTTCTGGACATCATCCGCAATCAGCCAGCAGCAAAATCGCTTGCGCTTCTTGATTCGGATCATGGCGTCATTGGCCTGTTTGAAGATGTCTCCTCCGATCTGGCGGATATCCTGAGACGGCATCCCGATTGTGCCCCGGGATACGACAAACCGGATCCGAAGATCAGACAGAAGTGCATCCCGTACTGTGGATGCCACGTCGTAAAGAGGAGTGGCAGACGAAAAAAGTCCGGCGATCTCGTCGCCGTAACTGATACTGAGAGGGATAACCAGGCTTTGCGCACAGCTCATATTCATTTGATGGAGGACTTCTTCGAGACGTTCGAACACTGGTCGGGCTCTCTCGGGCTGAAGTTGTGTAGATCCTTTGAGATCAACCAAAAGCAGATAATATGCGGTTTTCACATCCATGGCTGGATTGCGCTCCTGTTATTTGGAGCAGTTCTTCACTAAAAATAGACAAGGAGTCACGCCTACTGGCGTCACTCCTTGTACATGTGTCGGGGCGCGGAGATTTGAACTCCGGACCTCTTGACCCCCAGTCAAGCGCGCTAACCGGGCTGCGCTACGCCCCGTCGTCATTGTTTCAATCCGATCTCGCTCATGAAACGGACATTAAAGTAAGCAAATTAACAGATAAAGTCAAGACTGGATTCAGCTCTTCTTCTGTAACCGGACAACTTCTTCAATCCGTGGAAATGGGAAACTGTTTAGCACAGATCTTGGATCCTTTGCATGCAGCGGAGCGCGCCCGCACCGTTAGTCGTAGTCAATGCCGACAACATGTACGGTTCGCGTTGTTGTCGGGAGTCGGATGGTCACTTTGTCGCCTACCTGTGACGATAGAAGCGCCTTGGCTAAAGGCGATATCCAACTGATGCGCCCCT
>CAZDVF010000461.1:0-2203 GCA_964508725.1 uncultured bacterium
TGTCGCGGCTTCTTCTACGCCTAAAGAATGAAGGACGTCTGGTTTGGGACGGCGCTGCCATCACCTTGCAGCCGGATGGTGACGCTTCTTCCACTGTCTCCTGATATTGACTGTGGAATAAGAACCGTTTTTGAAAATGTCCGCTCATGAAAGATTGACATCATGCAGGAGAAATGGAATGGTCATCGTCCGCAACATCACTGAGATCAATGATTTCAAACAGCTCAGGGATATCCAGCAGAGCGCATGGGGTTTTGGCGAAGAAGAGACCGAGCCGCACCACTTGATGACGCGGGTACAGAAATATGGGGGCCTGGTTCAGGGACTCTGGCTCGATGACAAGATGGTCGGTTTTTCATACGCTGTTCCCGGGCGGTGGGAAGGTGAGTTCTTTCTTTACTCGCACATGCTGGCTGTGATTCGGGAACTTCAGAGTCAGGGATACGGATTCGTCCTGAAAAAAGCGCAGCGTGAAGAGGCCCTGAAGATGGGATATAGTGTCATCCGGTGGAATTTCGATCCACTGGAGTCGCTGAACACTTATTTTAATATCCACCGGTTGGGAGCTGTCAGTGTGGAGTATGAGCGGGATATTTACGGCGTGGGCGAGAGCGGCCTGCACAAGGGACTGCCTACTGACCGGCTCATTGCTACCTGGCGGCTCGATTCGGATCGCGTCGCGCGCAGAATGGAGTCCAAAATTCCCTCGCTGGTTGAGAGAGTCCCATCCGACCGGATCGGAGATTTCTCAGGTGAAGTGACCTATGTGGAGATTCCGAAAAACATCCGCGAGATCAAGATGCGGGATTTGTCCGAAGCGCTGAACTGGCGCATACGCACGCGGGAGATGTTCGAAGACGCATTCCGAAAGGGATACACTGTGACAGAGATTGTGTTTTCAGAAGACCGCGAGCGGGTGTTCTGCAAGTTGGAGAGGGCGAACATCTGAAGAAATGGATCTGATTCAACAGAGACACCCCGGGCTGTTCGTCCGTTGAATGTGAAGAGTGAAGCGTTAGTAGGTTGGGAATCCATAACGATGTTGGAGGGCTGGTCATGCGTTATTATGCTTCTCGAAAAAAAGTCTATCTCTTCATCCTGCCTTTACTCATCCTGTCAGGATGTGATTTCGTCATTCATCTCATGGGTCTTGGTGAAGAGCCTCGCATTGTTTGGCAGCAAACAAATCTTGAAGACATACATGTGGTTACATTGGCAATCGATGAGAACGGCGTGATTTATGCTAGTCCTGTTGGTTTAGCATCAAACCTGAGGCTGTATCGGTCGAACGATCATGGGATCAGTTGGACGTTGTTGAATACGCCGGATATCCGAGGATACATAGAAATTATATCGATTTGCCGTAATGGTGACATCTATGCATCGTACAATAACGGCATGAATGGCGGTCTTGTCATGTCAACTGATCAGGGCGAGTGCTGGTCGGAATGTGACATACCCAGCATGTCGATCAAAACGATTGCAATACATTCTGAAGATCATATTTTCATTGGTTGTAATAAGCACGAGGAATCTCCTGGCGGTATTTTCTATTCAACTGATCACGGTGTCAACTGGAATCATACCCCCTGGCCGCTATCTCAGGGAGTCAATGCGCTGGCTTTCGACAGTCAGGATTTTCTCCTCATTTACTCGAACAATCAATTAAATCGCTCGACAGATAATGGCCAAACGTGGACAGAAATATTCCACGACACACTCCTGTCAGGTTGTTTTCGGCTGGCATTGAAGACAGACCACTTGATGTTCAGGTCAACAAGAAATAAGGGGATTTTTCGATCGATCAACGGCGGAGCCTCGTGGCAACAGACGTCACTTAACGATCTCATACTCCCCCCGTTGTGCCTATCAGATGACGGGATGATCATTACAGCGGGTTCACGTTTGGATGGAGAACCAGGCGGGATTTTTTATTCTGTTGATGACGGAGAAAACTGGATTGACATCACAGGGAATCTGCGTAACGAACCTGTGGATGCCATCGCATACAGTCCAAATGGTGATATTTTTGTTGGCACGTATTCACGTGGTGTCATGAAGATCAATCGGAGTGTTCTGCAGTAATTGAAGCGAGCAAAAACACCCCGTGGTCTCAAAGACCCCGGGGTGTTTGTCTTTATCCGAACATTTACATCTTTTCCGGTCGGGAGATTCCCAAAAGCGCGAGGCCGTTGGCGAGGAC
>CAZDVF010000462.1:0-2197 GCA_964508725.1 uncultured bacterium
GTGCGGATCGAAATGCCGGAGTTTATCTCGCCCGGCGATCCATTCAATATCACGGGTTACCTGGACAACTCATTCGAGCCGAAACAAAATATTCCCGTTTTCTTCATTCTGGATGTCTACGGAAGTTTATGGTTTTGGGATGACTGGACCTACTATAACCCGCCGGAACACCCGGACTATGATTTCGTTATGATGGATATTCCCACTGGGACCACGACATTAGAGGTGATTCCGGAAACAACCTGGCCGGATACAGGGGATGTGCACAGCGCCGGGCTATGGATGTATGGCGCAATGCTGGACCCTGATACGGGCTTGATTCTGGGCGATTATGCAGCGGTCGAATGGGGATTTGGACCCTGACCGGAAGGTTTCAATCGGCGAATTGATTTGGTACAAATGAATTGAGGCCAGGTTTCTGTCGATTCTCTTTTGAATAACCCGGAAAGGATCCCAGATGCAGGAAGGATATGGAACGCATTTCGATTACATGAAACAGGTGAAGGACCACGCTGATTTACGCCGGGACAAGATCGAGGAAGCGCTGCGGAATGCCTTTCCCGATTTTTTGCAGAAAAAGGAAGTAGAAGTCATTGTTTTCTCTGACATGAGCGCTCTGGATCCGGCAGACTCCATTTTCAATTACCAGATGATTTTAAAACCAATTCTGGCCGCCTGTAATATTGTAGCCAGGGCCATCGAGCGTGATCTGGGGATCAAGAATGTCGATACCTACAAACCAAAACTGAGCCATGATCAGGCGAAAGTCCTGGCCGGATACATCAAGCCTTTTTTACCGGTTTACCTTGAAATTCCTTCGCTTTGCCGACTCGACAGAGTCGCCTACATCGATAAAGAGATCCGGAAAAAGAAAGGTCAGTGGGAAAAGAGAATCACCAGAGGCCTCAATACATTTGCACGGGTCAATTTCAAAAAGAGGATCTTTCAGTCCGGCGGCGAAAAATTCGAACTGGACGCAGCCAGCCCAGAATCCGGCACAATTCAAGTCGGAATCGATGTAAAACGAATTGAAGCGAGACGTGATATTCACAAGCGATGCGATGAAATCATCAACAAAGCGGCAAGATTGAAGGCCGCATTTCAGGGATGCAAATTCGGCACTGTCGTTTACTATCCTTTTATCGAGGAGCATGTGAACATCCAGAACCATCTTCGGTCCGACAACATTGATGCAGTGGTCTTTGCATCCGAATCGGAAGACTCCATTGAAAACGCAGTGAAAATGCTGATTTCAATGTTTGGATTATCGTGTCCTTTCGGCAAGCAAGCGTGAAATTCCCAATACAGATTAAATAAGATTGATGGCCTAACCTGATTTAAAAGGAGGCGATCAATGAAAAAAATAGCTGAAACAACAAAGAGAGACGGACAAGAGACAGAAAGCCTGGAACGCGTTCGGGAGAAGTTTGATGCGTTTCGTATCAACCGGGAGAAATTCGGGCCGCTGCCGGAGGACATGTGGGAATCGGCCGTTCAGTTGTGCTGCGCGTATCCCATGTCCAAAGTGAGTAAAGAATTGCGGTTAAATTATTCTGATTTGTTACGGCGTGTGAGAGCAACGGAGGGCAGCGGGAAGTCCACAGCGAAGCAACGAGGAGGACGTTTGCAAGGCATTCATCAGGTGGAGTTTATCGATTTATTTCGAACCGGTTTGCATATTCAGTCGAGTCCCCAACCGGAGTGTATTTTTGAGATTCGGGAACGGGACGGGATGGTCAGGGATTTCGGCTTTGTCAGAAGCGTCTGTCCAAAGGCCGGTTGAATTGGTGGCCCCGGTCAGGGGATTCCGGGATCAACCGATTAACGGTTCAGGAGCTTCAGATATTATTATGGAACGGGAATCCGGAAGATGTGCGTATGTCTGCTCAGTGGAAACCCATCTGTTCTATTTCGTCACGTGCGAGGTCAGGAACGAATTACCGGGAAAAATAGCTGGAGACAAGTTTTCACTTATGCTATACATCGAAAAGCTGATGTGGAGGGCTCTATTCATGCAATACTGTGGCCGTGAATTTACAGAAGAGGAAATCGATTGGATCAGAGAGACGGTTGAATCCCAATGGGATCTGACCCGAAACAAATTATCCAAACTGTTTTGTGAGCGGTTCAATTGGCGTAAGCCGGATGGCGGATTGAAAGATATGCGGTGCCGTGTAGCGCATCTACGTATGTGGGA
>CAZDVF010000463.1:0-2179 GCA_964508725.1 uncultured bacterium
TGAGGGGACACCCGGCAACGGCTCATGTATCGTTCAAACTGACAATGGCATATCTGTTGGGGTGCTCAACCTGCAAGGCCGAAGCTACATGTACAACATCAACTGTCCTTTCAGGATGGCCGACCAGGAACTGACACGTTTGCATGAAGCAGGCGCCAAAATTGTGATCATCGATTTTCATGCAGAGGCTACGGCTGAGAAAATCGCTCTTGGATGGTATCTCGATGGCAAAACCAGCGCTGTTATTGGGACGCATACACATGTCCAGACTGCGGACGCATGTATTTTACCTGAAGGCACAGCATACATCACAGACGCAGGAATGACAGGGCCGTTTCGTTCTGTCATCGGCATGGAAAAGGAAACAGCTATCCAGCGTTTCATGACTCAACTTCCTGTTCCGTATCAAATCGCACAATATGATCCCAGACTGTGTGGTGTCTGCATCACAGTATCCACCGAGACCGGACGGTCGAAGTCCATTATACCAATTCAGAGAAATCCCTGACGTTTTGCTCTACTGTGGTTCAATTGAATGGTAAGCCAAACTCAAATAAATTTGGATCAATGTGTGTCCTCTAAGGTGGAAATTCAAAGAATGATACTTCATACAGAGGGAGTGGCGAGACCTGGTCGTGATCGCCAGGAGGAGGTCGGATGACAACAGAAGCATCAAAATCGAAAATCATCACGGTTTCGCTGCCTCTGCACGACGTGCAAAGCGATCCCTTTTTTATGGATGTTCCCGATGCTGTTAAAGATGAGAAAACACTGAAGAATACCGTCCTTAACAAGTATCAAACACAGACAGGTATATTAGAGGGTTTTATTGATGCAAATCGGATCATTCTCCAGTGGTACCCTGAAGATGTGAATCCTTCAGCTGAAGCGCTACACGCCGAGGCATTGCAACTTGCCAAAGCCAAATCCTTTCGTGACGCCATCGTCAAGTGGGAGAAAGCGTCGTCGTTGAATCCTGAAGATGTGGATTACGTCTATAAACTCGGACTGGTTTATTATGAATTAAAAAAATATCACGATTCGCTCCGCTATGTTGAAAATGCCGTGAAGTTGTGCCCCATTCATTATCGCGCGCATCTGCTTGCCGGTATTAATTGGATCAAGCTGCGTAAATTTGATCGCGCTGAGCAACATCTTGTTGAAAGCCGACGTTTAAACAAGAACAACCTACTTATTTATTTGAATTTAGGGGCAATCTATAGTATTCAAAAACGGCACAATGAAGCCATTGATATGTTCAATACAGTCATCGGATTTGCACCCAAGGAAAGTCGTGCCTATCTGGGATTGGCCCGGCTTTACAGTATGCTGGATGATGTTGAAGCCTCAAACAGTTATTTCAAGAAAGTGATTGAATTGTCACCAGGTTCACGGCTTGCTGATTATGCGAAACGTTCCATCCAAATCATTGAAGAGGAATCAATATCTGAAACAGGTAGTGATAATGGTCAACGCGAAGAACTGTTTGCAAAAGGTGTAGGATATTATATTCAAGGTGAATATCACCAGTCGGCCAAACAATACAAGGACTATTTAAAAAACCAACCCTCGGATGATTATGGATGGTATCTGATGGGAGAGGTCAAGTTACGGACAGGGGAGACTGAGGAGGCAGCCGATTGTTTTAAGCGTGCCATTCGGTTAAATGGAAAACGGGGCCTGTATTACAAGCTTCTTGGCGTATCTCTCCATTTTCTTGGTCGATCGAAAGATGTTCTGGAAGTGTTTAAAAAAGCAACAGATATGGGCAAGAAAGATGCATTGACATGGACGATTCAGGGTATCAATCTGATGCGACAGCGCAAATTCGATGAAGCGATTCAAAACCTGAATGCATCAATGAAAAAGAATCCCAATAATCCGTTAGGCATGTATCATTTGGCGTTGTCATATGTTCAGACAAAGGAAAAAGACAAAGCATTGGACATTGCCCGAAGGATCTTGTTGTTCGAATTTTTTGTTCCACTGAAAGTTCAGGCAAAAAAGCTGATTCAGAATCTTCAAACATCCAGCTAATGTGGACAAATCGCTGTATCGCTGATGCCATCGGCCTAATTAAGGCCGGATTACGTTCTGCAGATCCCTTTGAATCTGTTCAGCAGGCCCTCCAGATTCATTCAAGTAAACGACCACCCGCAAAGCGGGTGGCTTTGAATTC
>CAZDVF010000464.1:0-2150 GCA_964508725.1 uncultured bacterium
TCAGCAAATTGGTCTGCGCTGTCGCCGATATAGATAACAGGGAAAGCAATACAAAAACAAGGATCCATTTCATAGCTCTCTTCAACATCCCTTCTCCTCCTTGATTTGGAATACAATACGTCACGCATGCCGTCAAACGGCATCGCATAAACAATCATGTAAAAACCAGGATGCAAGAAATGAAAACCAAGAAGTATAAGCGAGGTGTTATTGGCGTGGTCAAAGATGCAAATTAAATCCGGTAATACGAAAGATCATCACATGATCATCACCCCCTTATATACTTGTCAACTTGTGGATGTTAAGCGAGAAGTCAAATCGCGGTGCATGACGAGAAGGATAACAAAAATAATATAACACTTTTTGACCATTTTGTCAAGATGGGCAAACTGTTTGCATTCTTCAACCTTTCCCCTTACATTGGACAGGATGGTTTCCCGACGCACTTGGTCACACGAAAAACGGACCAATTTGATATGAATGAACGACCTCAACACAAGGATCGGGGGATGAAACCATCGCCCACCTCGGACGGGATCCAATACCAGAACGTCTGGGTCTTGCACAACCGGAAATCCATCGTTTCTGACTTTACCCTCTCTGTCAGGCCCGGAGAGAAAATACTGATTTACGGTAAATCGGGCATCGGCAAATCTACCCTGCTGAAACTGCTGCTGGGTCTCATGCCCGTCAGCCGGGGACGCATCGTGTACCGGAATCAGCCCCTGTCAACGACATCCGTCTGGGCGCTGCGCCGCGATGCGGCCTATGTCAGCCAGTCGCTGGATCTCGGAGAGGGAACCGGAAACGAGCTCATCCGGGAAGTGTTCGGATTTAAAGTCAACGGGAATCGGGTCCTGGATCGTGACACACTTGACCGGCGGCTGAACGACCTGGAGCTGCTGCCGGATCTCCTGGACGAACCCCTCTCCCGGATATCCCGCGGGGAGAAACAGCGCATCGCCCTGCTCATCGCCTTTCTGCTGGAGCGGAACCTTTTCCTGCTGGATGAACCCACGTCCGCGGTGGACGCCGAAATGAAGCAACGCATCGTCCGTTTAGTGTCGTCGCAGACAGAGCGGACCGTGCTGGTCGTGTCGCACGACAGCATCTGGCTCGAAGCGGATGGCATGCGCGTCGTTCGGATGGGAGCCTGACATGGCAGCGCAGGAGATCTCGAACACGGCCCTGATTTTCGCCCTTCTGCTTCTGACCATCCCCCTGGTGTTGAGCCGCATTTTCGGGCTCAAGATCGTCAAACCGACCCTCACTTCAGTGGGACGCATGGGGCTCCAGCTTTTCCTCATGGCCATCTTTTTACGCTACCTCTTTCAGTGGAATTCCGGGTGGATCAACATCGCCTGGCTCGTGGTCATGATGGTGGTCGCCTCGTTTTCCGTGGTCCGGAACAGCGCCCTGAACCGGCGCATATTTCTTGTGCCCGTCTTCCTCTCCTTCTTCCTGTCAGTGGGATGCATCCTCATCTACTTCAACACCCTGATCATCCGCCTGGAGGATCTGCTCAACGCCCGGTACTTCGTGGTCATCGGCGGCATGCTTATGGGCAACTCCCTGCGCGGCAACATCATCGGCATTTCCAACTTCTACAAGGACATCAAGCGGAACGAGGAGCGCTACCTCTACCGCCTGGCTCTGGGCGCCACGGTGACGGAAGCGACCATGCCGTTTTTTCGGAACAGCCTGGTCTCGGCGCTCAGGCCCACCATCGCCAGCATGGCCACCATCGGCATTGTGTTCATTCCCGGGATGATGACCGGACAGATCCTGGGCGGCGCCTCGCCGGTGACAGCCATCAAATACCAGATCGCCATCATGGTGGCCATCTTTGTCATCACCGCCGTGACTATCACGCTGACGATCTTTTTAACGTTGAAACGGAGCACCAATGAGGCGGGGCTTTTGCGGGAGGATGTGTTTCGGGGGGAATGAGAACAACACATCACAAAGCCCCAAGTTAAATGGGCTTGGGGCTTTGTGGATTTCGGAACAACAAATAAAAGATGTAAAATCAGATGCGTAACTACCTCAGCAATGTCATTTTTTTCACCAAGGTCTTGCCTCCAAAATGCAACGAATAGAAATACACACCGGATGGAACATCCAAACCATGCTGGTTTTTCCCATTCCAT
>CAZDVF010000465.1:0-2146 GCA_964508725.1 uncultured bacterium
TTTGCACGACCTCGACACAGTTCTCGACGGTGGCTCAGCTCCGGTCCGGTCAGCCAAAAGAGATCGGATGTGTGCTCTGGTTAAGTTTCGGGCGGCCTGACTGCAATGCCTACATTCCCTGGTACCTTGGGGCCAAATCCGTCCCTGCAGGCTTTAACAACATGCCCGGCGTCAACGGCCCGGTCGAGGCCCTGGCCCGGCAGTTTGATGCGCCGGATGGAACCTTCGACTACGATCCCAACGCAGTGCACTGGATCTTCAACGATCTGGAGAATCTGGTGGATGCGGCATATCCTGAAACCATTGGCGAGGTAATCCCTGTCTGGCGGGAGATGGAAGAGCGGATGTTCAGGATGCAGCCGGGTGTTGAGACCGCAGCTGCGGCGCTATTGAAGCAAAGTCCCGAACAGACAGCTTCATACTTGGCCGGATATACACAATCTCTGACCAGTGAAGCGTTGGAAACGGCCAAAGCGCTGGCAAACCGGCTCAAGGGGCTGTTCTATCACTGAGCCGGATGCATTGACATGAGACCTTCCACTGCAGGGGCGAAGCATGCTTCACCCCTGCAGTTTTAAAACCGTGTCCGGTAGAGGAGTAAAACGGCGGTATGCACACACAGCCTGACTTAAAAATGCCCATGTTTCAGTACAACCAAAACCGGCTGTTCTGTGAGAACGTGTCTGTCCTTGACATCGCGGATATCCTCGGAACTCCGTTTTACATTTATAGCCGCAGCCAGTTGATATCCAATTACATGGAAGTTGAAGCATCATTCGGCGATTTTCCCCATCTGGTTTGTTATGCTGTGAAGGCCAATTCCAATCCACACCTGCTGCACATTTTAGCTGACAAGGGCTGCGGCGCGGACGTGGTCTCCGGCGGAGAACTGGTGCTTGCTCTGGCGTGCGGCATCCCGCCCGACCGCATCGTTTTTGCCGGCGTGGGCAAGACCGATGCGGAAATCAGATCCGCCATCGAGAACGATATCCTGTCCATCCACGCCGAATCGTTCGAAGAGCTTCACATGATCGATTCCATCGCCCGGCAGATGGGAGAAATCGCCCGAACCGCCATCCGCGTTAATCCTGACATTGACGCCAGGACGCATGAATACATCACCACGGGCCTTGAGAAAAACAAGTTCGGTATTGGGATGGACAGGGCCCTGGATGCGTTTAAACTGGCTTCTTCGCTTCCAGGACTCCGTGTCACGGGCCTGCACTGTCATATCGGTTCCATGATTCTGGATGTCGATCCCTTTGTCCAGGCGGCCCGGTCGCTTCGTGCGCTCAGCATTCAACTCAAGGCGGCGGGTATCCCTCTTGAGTCCATCGACATCGGAGGCGGACTGGGCGTCGACTACCACGGGATTGTGGATGACGGTGAGGATTCCGATTCCGCTCGCACCAATCCTCCGACGGCCGGAGACCTGATGGCTGCGGTGCTTCCTGTTTTCTCTGATCTGGACATCGAGGTCCTCTTCGAACCAGGACGGTATCTGGTAGCCAACGCGGGCGCGCTGATCACGAAGGTCATCCTGACAAAGAAGAACAGTCAGAAAACCTTCGTCGTGGTGGACGCCGGGATGAACGATTTTGTCCGCCCCACGCTCTACCAGGCCGTTCACCAGATCGTGCCTGCCGAACAAAAGGAAGTCCAATCAGAGATTGTGGATGTGGTTGGGCCCATCTGTGAAACCGGCGATTTTTTCGCCCGGGACAGGCGGATGCCCCATTCTGATCGCGGTGATCTGCTGGGAATCATGGGAACGGGCGCGTACGGGGTTGTGCTGGCGTCCAACTACAACAGCCGCCTCCGGCCGCCCGAAGTGCTGGTGGAAGGCAACACGTTCCGGATCATCCGGGAACGTGAATCAATCGACGCGTTGTGGAGAGGTGTGCCGGGTCCTGAAAATTTTTCGAATGGGCATTGATGCAGGGTGACGATTCTCGTTAAGCCAGGCCATTTTGATCAGGCCCGTCATACCCATTGCTGGCCAGTGTTTACGAGATGCTCAACGATCTGGGTGCGGGCTGAGCGTTTCGAAAGCAGTTATGGCTCCCCGGAAGCGTCGCATCGTTCCTCGTGAAAAACCTTGCAGTCCCATCCTTTATGACGAATCATCGGCATGGTTCGCCTCGCC
>CAZDVF010000466.1:0-2129 GCA_964508725.1 uncultured bacterium
AAACTTGATTACGCATTGAAGGCGCTGCGGTCTATTTTGGTCGAGCCGGAATTTTGCGGAGGTGCTGGGATACGACGATTACCGTAATTTTGAACGGGTTATCGACAAGGCAAAGTTATCTTGTTTTAACAGCGGACATCGTATCGAAGACCATTTCGTTGACATCACCGAAATGGTCACCATCGGCAGCGGTGCGGAACGATCTGTTAAAACCACCCTACTGTCTCGTTACGCCTGTTATTTGGCAATCCAGAATGCTGATCCTAAAAAGGAAATCGTAGCACAAGGACAGACCTATTTCGCCATTCAGACGCGGCGGCGGGAGGTAGAGGATGAGTGTATCGAAGAGGAACGGCGGTTGCTTCTTCGTGAGGAAATGCGTCGGCATAACGTCCAATTGGCCGACGCGGCTAAAGGGGCCGGGGTTGTTGAGTCAATCGACTACGCCATTTTTCAGAATCACGGTTATATGGGTTTATATGGTGGATTAAAACGGAATGACATTCATCAAGTAAAGGGCTTGAAAAAAAGCCAAAAGATTCTGGATCACATGGGTAGTACGGAATTGGCGGCAAATCTGTTTCGGGCAACCCAGACGGAGGAGAAGTTGCGACGGGACGAAGTAAAAGGAAAAAATACCGCGAACCGGACACATCACGAGGTTGGGGCGAAGGTGCGCCAGACGATCAAAGAAATCGGTGGCACGATGCCCGAAGATCTGCCGGTGGCTGAGAGCATCAAGAAAATTGAAACTAAACAACGCAAGCGCCTCGGCAAGGCTAAAACGTCCGCAAAAAAGAAGAGTGAGTAACCGAATATGGCGCTGCACAAGAACTTCCCCGATTCGCCCTACGCCATTCTCGATCCTTCCATCCGATGGTTTCCGGCAGATGAAGCCCTTCGTGAAACCAGCATGGAAAAACTCATGCCTCCCCTGGTTTCGCAACTTCGCAAGAAGGTGAAGGAATGGCGTGACAGTGGCTATGTTGGTGCGGCTGATACCAGCCGCAGTCTGCTCAATTGGTGGTTCAATATCCCGCACCTGTTACCCCAGTCCGACGGCACAATGTTCGAATTTCAATATTACTTTGCACAACGCGAGGCAGTTGAAACGATTGTCTATCTTTATGACGTGGTAAACGCTCAGGATAAATTCGACCTGATGCGCTTTGACAGTTACGGCGAACTCAAAGCCAGCATGTTTGACGAGACATGGCGGCGTTTTGTTGTGAAGATGGCAACCGGATCCGGCAAGACAAAGGTACTGAGCTTGGTTCTGGCATGGGGATTTTATCACAAACTCTATGAGCCGGAGTCGGACCTGGCGCGCAACTTTCTGGTGATTGCTCCCAACATCATCGTGTTAGACCGTATTTACAAGGATTTTCAGGGCCTGCGCATTTTCTTTGAAGATCCTGTTCTTCCCGACAACGGCGTAGACGGGCGCAACTGGCGTGATGATTTTCAACTGACCTTGCACCGGCAGGACGAGGTGCGCATCACCCGCCCCACAGGAAACATTTTCTTGACCAACATTCATCGAGTCTATGCCGGCAATGACATTCCTTCAACAGCCGGCGATGACAACACCATGGACTACTTCCTGGGCAAGCGGCCCACCGGCGCGACCACCGATTCCAAGGTGGACCTGGGTATGATCGTGCGCGACATTGACGAACTGATGATCTTAAATGATGAAGCGCATCACATACACGATCCGCGCATGGCCTGGTTCAAATCCATTGAAGACATCCACAACCGTCTGAAGCAAAAAGGAGCGGCCCTTTCCCTTCAAGTGGACACGACTGCCACGCCAAAGCACAATAACGGCGCTATCTTTGTACAAACTGTCGCCGATTATCCGCTGGTGGAGGCCATCTCGCAAAATGTGGTAAAGCATCCCGTTCTGCCTGACGCCGCCAGCAGAGCCAAGATGGTGGAACGCAAAAGCGCAAAGTACACCGAAAAATACGCCGACTATATTCACCTGGGTGTGATCGAGTGGCGAAAGGCCTACGCAGAGCACGAAAAATTGGGCAAGAAAGCCATCCTGTTCATAATGACCGATGACACCCGCAATTGTGATGACGTAGCTGAATATCTTGAAGGGAACTATTCCGATCTGAAAG
>CAZDVF010000467.1:0-2127 GCA_964508725.1 uncultured bacterium
CCGGCGGAGCCGGGGGGCTTAAAGCAGGCAGGTATCTGCCGTCCAGTTTAGGATCAAGAACCACTAGCTGAAATAGTGGTTTGAAGATCAATCATAAATCAGAAATATAAATGCATCCCGATTATTTATAGTATATGCATCGGGATCGTGCAGTCAAATGATAAAAACGGGCACAGCCTTAGGTTGAGATTATTTCAAAACAGTCAATCAGACCGTGCCCGGGCACATCAGGTTTTGCTCTTCTTCTCATCCTCGTCAACACTTTTTTCAATTTCTTTGAATTCTTCTTCAACCTGCTTTGTCGCGTCTTTAAACTCACGAATTCCTCTTCCAAGTCCCTTTGCCAGTTCAGGCAGGCGTTTGGCGCCGAATAGAAGAAGAACCACAACAAGAATGATCAACAGCTCAGGCATTCCAATTGATCCAAAACCCATGGTACATATCCTCCTTAACTTGTTAAAACGTCTGGACGACTAACCAGCCAGGTCGTCGTCTTCAATAATTTCATGCAATTCATCTTTCACATGTTGCGTCGTTCTCTGGATCTGATGCCATCCCTTGATGAGGCTTTTTACAATCCTTGGCAATTCAGTGCCGCCAAAAAGCAAAAGAATGACAAGCACAATAACCATTATTTCAGTCGGTCCTATTCCGAACATATTCCCTCAAATGTTTTCATTTTCAACGGTCACGCTTACTTTGACAATGGACAATCTTTGTAACGAATACAATGAATCATTTGTTTCTTTACAATGGAACCACTAATGGATCTGTTTGAAAAAGGTGCGCCATTCCACTTGTTGGCGGACCACATTCATCATCCAGGTGCCAATCCCTAAAAACGCATATAATAGAAATAGTGGAAAAAGACTCCGCTCGGGAAAAACAGACATAGCCACGATGGATACCAGGATTCCCACTGAGGACAAGACTTGTCTGATTCCTCCATGGAATGATAACTTTGGCCAGTCGTATGGAACGGCACTGAGCATCAAGACAAAAGCCGCTGAGACAAGAGTAATCCAGAAGATCAAATTATCTGCGACTGGCACGTGAATTCCAAAAAGCCAGAAAGACGCCAATAGCATGGCAGCGACCGGAATGGGTAGACCTTGATATCCTGTACTGCGGTCACCTGCCTGATCTGCATTAAATCGGGCCAATCGGTATCCACCGGCAAACAGATAAATAAAACCGAGGGATGCTCCGAGTAGCGGATTTGCAGGAAACACAGCAAGATATAAAAACAGGGCCGGCGCCACACCAAACGATACCAGATCAGCCAGTGAGTCAAGTTCGAATCCGAAGGTCGATTCAGAATTCGTCCAACGGGCGATCTTTCCATCCATTCCATCACACAGGATTGCAATGATAATCAGCCACGCCGCCCGATTCAAGTTGCCATCCACCATTTGAATGATGGACAGAAATCCGAACAACAGATTCAGAATTGTGAAAAGACTGGGAATGTATACCGGTCTATGCTTCATCTTCTATGACACCCAAGACAGTCTCGCCCGAACGCACAGTATCTCCTTTCTGAACAAGAAGCTTAACGCTCGGCGGAAGGAAGAGTTCCACCCGTGAACCCAATTTGATCATGCCATACCGCTGGCCGCGTACAACCGGATCACCTTGCCGAAGACGGCACACCACACCACGGGCAACCAGTCCGGCAACTTGCCGGACAACCACCAAACCGATCCGGGTCTGAATGCCAACGATGATCTGTGCATTTTTTTCGGATGCATCCGATCGAAACGCAGGTATGAACCGTCCTCGTTTTTCATGAACCCACTTCACTTGGCCGGATATAGGGATGCGATTCACATGAACATCCCGCAATGAGAGAAAGGTATCCACTCGTCGGCACACTCCTTCATGCCACTGAGAACGTGTGTCATCACCGGCAAAGACAACACGCCCATCTGCTGGAGCGACAACCTGGTGATCCCCTGACGGCGCTCGGCGTTCTGGATCCCGAAAAAAGAACAGTAACAAACCTCCGGCCACAAGCGGGACGATCATGGCTACCTTGATCACCACTATATTGGCTAGACTTCCAAAGACAAAGAGCATAACAGTCGCTACAGCACAGAAAAAAACTGGTCTGATGACATCCCGACT
>CAZDVF010000468.1:0-2126 GCA_964508725.1 uncultured bacterium
GTACATGCCCGCCCCGATGATCGGCGAGTCTCCCACGCGCCCGGGAATCTTCCACGCCAATCCGCTGGTGGTTGTGATGCCTGAGACGTTGCCTTCCTTGTCCACAGCCAGCACATTGGTCGTGCCGTAATGGTGCTCAACTTCGGGCCATCCGTCGAAGAGCAGCCCCAGCTTTGCCTCTTCCTGCAAGTGCTCAGGCGGTCCCCAGTCGTCGCGGTCGCTCAGACTTTCCTTCCAGCGTAGCCAGATTTTGCGCGACTTGTCAGTGAGCAGATCCTCTTTCTTGAATCCCCATGACAGAGCAAAATTCAGAGCGCCACGGTCAACCATGAGCACGTGGTCCGTCCGCTCCATGACCAGCCGTGCGACCGAGCAGGGCGTCTTGATGTTCTCAAGACAGGCCACAGCGCCGGCGCTGTAGGTCTTGCCGTCCATGATGGAGGCGTCCAACTGCACAATACCACGTTCGTTGGGCAGGCCGCCGTATCCCACACTGGTGTCTTCCGGATCGACCTCGATGACATTGGCCGCCTTCTCCACCGCGTCGAGGGCCGTCCCGCCGCCAGACAGGATCTCCCAGCCTGATTTCATGGCTTGATGGCCAGTCTCGTTCGCATGGCTCGTAATGATCAGTGGGGCCACCCCTTTCTTCTGTGGGCGAATAAACGGCATATCCCGAAACAGGATCGCTCCGGCGCCCAAACCAAAGCTCCTCCCTAAGAATCCTCTGCGTGAGACATTCTCAGACATAATAAACCTCCAGGCAAATGGATAGCGGGAAATAATAATTGGAAATATGTGAATATTTTTAGATAGATGCAAAAGACTTTTTCAGAAATTACATCAATCTGCGACGTGTAATAAGAGTGAAAGCATCTTGCAAATGGTTTTGGATTGTTGTACATTTTTCACGTGGAAGGGAATTGCCGTACACAAAACGAACGATGAAGGAGGAAGAGATCATGCGAAAAGGATTTGTCATCTTGTGCATGGCGTTGCTGGCCGCCAGCCTGGTGTTCGCGCAGAATAGCGAACAACCCAAGGTCTTCATTTCGGTGGACATGGAAGGCATCACCGGTGTGGTCCATTGGGAAGAAGTCAGCCGCACCGGCAAGGATTATGATTATTTCAGGCGGATCATGACGCTCGAGACCAACGCGGCCATCGAAGGCGCACTCGCCGCAGGAGCGAAAGAGATCATTGTGAGGGATTCCCACGGCAGCGCCCGGAATATTCTTCCTGATTTGCTGGACAAAAACGCCAAACTGATCCGCGAGTGGTCAGGCGGACCCAAGTCCATGATGGAGGGAATCGACAAGACCTTCGACGCCGCCATTTTCATCGGCTACCACGCCAAGGCCGGAACACCCAACGCCCTGCTTGAGCACACCATGACCGGCAGCGTGACGGACGTGTCGATCAACGGCGTTTCTCTCCCTGAAGCGGGAATCAACGCGCTCATCGCAGGACTTTACGACGTACCTGTCGTATTTGTTGCCGGGGATGCAGCAATCTGCAAACAGGCGGAAAACTTGTTCGGAACAGTCGAGACTGTGGCCGTCAAGGAAGGTGTCGGAAGCGCCGCCGTCAATCTGCATCCCGAGGTGTCGCGGGAGAAAATACGACGAGGCGTGCAGGAATCGCTGAGTCATCTGGATCGGTTCACACCTTACAAGTTTGAGGCTCCCTACCGCATGGTGCTGAAACTCAAGCAGGAGACCACTGTCCACGAAAAGGCGTTCTACCCCGGCGCCAAACGAACCGGAGAGTGGGAGCTCACATTCGAGAGCAGCGATTTGATGGAAGCCATCAAGGCTTTTCAGTGGATGCGCTGAAAAGCTGACCGGATCACTGAACCGCTGGCAGGATAAAATCGTTAACGAATCGAAGGATGCTGATGTATTGTTCGTTTGCCTCGCTGTCTTCATACGGAATAGACGCGGTTGTCACCACGATCATATTTAAATCCGGGAAAAGCATGATGAACTGGCCACCGTAGCCAATGGCCATCGGAACGGTTCGCTCCCCCATTTTAAAAATCCACCAGAAGTAGCCGTATCCGCCGCTGTCCATGAAATCCCAGGTCCAGTCGCCGCCAGTTTGGATCTTCAACGACTCTTCGATCC
>CAZDVF010000469.1:0-2125 GCA_964508725.1 uncultured bacterium
CTGCCAGTGGTTCTCGATCCTAAACTGGACGGCAGATACCTGCCTGCTTTAAGCCACCGCCTCTGGCGGTGGATCGTTTACTGACAATCCACTCTCCCGAAAATGAGAAGAAAATCCTCCTGGAGGTTTAAAACCTCCGGTTAAATTATTTCGTTCCAGGTTAAGCAAGATCTGTTTGATGTCGAGGCCGCCGGCGTAACCTGTGAGTGAGCCGTCCGAGCCGATGATCCGGTGACAGGGAATGACAATCGGCACAGGATTCGCCCGGTTGGCTGCACCCACGGCACGGCAGGCTTTCGGACGACCGATCTGCCGGGCGATGTCACTGTAGGTCCGCGTTCCGCCGAAGGGGATCTGTCCCAATGCCCGCCACACCTGTTTCTGGAAGTCCGTGCCGCGTACATCGAGGGGGAGGTCGAAGGTCTGCCGGGTTCCTGCGAAGTAGTCCTGTAACTGACGGATGGCTTTTGATAAAATCGGCGAGCCTTCCTGAAATGTGGCTTCGGGAAAAGTGCGGATCAAGCGGGCTGATACGGAGTCCCCGTCCTTTACCGGCAGGAGGATGGCGGCCAGACCCTGATCAGATGCAACCAAAATCAACTCGCCCAAAGAGCATGTCATCCGGGCATAGGTCAACGGGTCCTCAATTTTTTTCAGCATGGTTAATCTCCCACACCCTATAAGTTTTGTTCGAAATGCGGCCGGGCGGCTGTTCCGAACATCTTTCGGCTTTCGTCGCGGATGGCCTGCCTGATGTAGCGTTTCAGAGGCCGTGCAGTTGTGATATCCGCAGGAACGCGCTTGCCATAGACGTAGAATCCGGGGATGACAGTGTCGCTTCGAATCCGGGCATCCTCGTACGGGATCTCTTCAGTGGGGAGCAGGTCGTGAAACATTCCAGCGACGCGTCGCTGCGTATCGGACAGCTGAATCATGAACGGGCAGACGTCCCTCCGAATGAAGGTGAAGGGTTTGACGTGATCCCACTCCAATTTTGGCGTGTAGAAATCCACATCAACCGATGATTCTGTAATGGGAAAATAGACAATACTCCGGTCAACATTTTCACTGACTGGCTGGAAGCCCAGTTTGTGGTATACGTCCACAGGTAAAGATTCGGGAGCATGCGTATCTACCACCAGGAGACCGGCAGCATCGGGAAAACCGTCCGCTGCAGCGTCGATCAGGGCGCAGCCGATTTTTTGCCTGGAGCGTTTGTGATCGATCCAGGTGCAGAGCACTGCCAAAACATTGATGCGCACCGACTGCACCGGAACTCCCGCGCGCCGAATGGGACTGACAAGAATCTGCCCGACCGGATTGGTCCCGTCCACAGCGATGTACCCGAAAATATGCCGGTCCAGAACCGTTTGGAGATAGGCCAGCGCCTTGTCGCGATACAGCTGGGGATGGCGTATCCAGCGCGACTTGCGCAGGGCGCAGGGAAAGGCGAGATCCCCGATGTTTTGCTGAGTCAGACGGTCGATTGTCATGGGACGGTCCTCCACTTTCTCATCGTACCAATGTGATCTTGGCTGTTTTTTGCAGCGTTCCCGCCGAGAACCGGAAGATGTAGACGCCGGAAGGCAGGGGCTGTCCCCGGCTGTCGTCTCCGCGCCAGCGCAGCCCGATGTCGCGTCCCCAATCCGGAACAAAATTCCACGTCATGACGCGGCGTCCGCGGAGATCGAAAATCTCAAAGCTTGGCAGTCCGTCTCCTGTTAGATTGCGCCACCACCCATCGGGCAGGTTGACTGTGATGCGGGTTTCCTGATTGAAAGGATTCGGCGCGTTCCAGACCAGAACCGGCGCGTCCGGCGTGGGAGCGACATCCTCCAAAACAGGCAGGACGAAAGCGGAAGGCCTGACAGCGTCGTGAAATATGGTCTGGCTGGCAATCACTGTCCCAGTGTTTTTGCGGAAAGACTCGCCCGTGTTTGGGTTGGCCTCGAAGCGGGGAAAGTTTGTGCTGGACACGGCCAGCCTGATCCGATGGCCGGGCGCAAACACGATGGCCGTGGACCAGAGATCGACCGTGAAGGTGTCCACTTCACCGGGTGTGAGAAAATCCTCCCGCCAAAGCGAATGTCTGTGGCGCGCCTGGATGATCCCGTCTGCCACGAGC
>CAZDVF010000470.1:0-2115 GCA_964508725.1 uncultured bacterium
CACACGCACCTTCTCTTCGCCGGATCGCGGGAGAATGAGCTCTATATGCGAGCCGAGGGTCGTCCGTATCTTGACATCCTCAAACAAGGCGGGGGGATTTATAACACGGTGCGCGCGGTGCGCGAGGCGTCTGAAGAGACGCTCATCCAAAACGGTCTGCGCTTTCTCGACAAGGCTCTGGGATTCGGTACGACCACAGTCGAGGTCAAGTCGGGCTACGGTCTCGATGCGAGCACTGAGCGGAAGATGCTCGAGGTGATCCGGCACCTGAATGTGCTGCATCCGGTGGACGTGGTTCCGACCTTTCTGGTGCATACCGTCCCGAAAGACGTGGAGCGAACGGCCTGGCTCGATCAGGCGGCCCGCCAGATGATTCCCGAATTCCGTGACCTGACGGACTGGTTCGACATCTTCGTTGAAGAGGGCGTGTTCGGCATTGACGAGGCCGAGACGCTCATCCGCTGCGCACAGGATGAGGGATATCGTGTGGGCATCCACACCAACCAGGTGCATGACATCGGCGGCGTGGAACTGTCCGATCGGCTGGGCGTCCGTCATGTGGACCATCTCGAGGTGCTCACGGATGACGATGCGGAACGCATCGTCCACAACTCAGGCCTGTACCCAGTGTTTCTGCCCACGGCCGAAACATACGTCTTCTCACAGCATGTGGGGCAGATTCACAAGCTGTTGGAGATTCCGGAGCGCATTGTGCTTTCCACCGATTTCAATCCGGGATCGTCGCCGGTGCTTTCGCCTCAGGTTGTTATGGCCACGGCTGTGCTGCGGTACAGGATTTCCGATCCGCAACTCTTGATTGATGCCTTCACGCAAAATCCCGCTGATATGCTTGACCTTGCCGACAGGGGACGTATCGAACAGGGCCGAAAGGCTGATCTGATTCTCATGGATCTGGACACGTTCGAGCAGATTCCCTATCTTGGAACAGTGAACTGCATTCGTGCCGTGGTCAAGGATGGTGTGGTCCGGTATCGTGAAGGGATTGTAACGCGGTAGTTGCGTCGATCCAGTTGACGCAGAGATTCCCGTATAAGCAGGGGCGCGGCATGCCGCCCCCCTGCGATTCCATTTCCAATGGTTTTTTACGGAGTGTGACATGACAGAACGCCTCGGCTTTATCGGACTGGGCATCATGGGACGGCCCATGTGTCGAAACCTTCTGACTGCTGGATATCCTGTCACAGTGTATAACCGGACGCCATCCAAGGCCGACGCACTTGTTCGCGACGGCGCGGACCGGGTGAAATCCCCCAGAGCGGTAGCTGAAGCATCCGACATCATCATCACCATGGTCAGCGACTCGCCTGATGTGGAAGCTGTGATTCTCGGTCCAGACGGTGTGATCCACGGCGCCAGGCCTGGTAGTATGGTCATTGACATGAGCACGATCTCGCCGCGAGTGACGCGGTCCATTGCAGAAAAGCTGTCCGAAAAAGAAATCCATATGCTCGATGCGCCGGTCAGCGGCGGCGACACTGGCGCGCAAGCGGGGACGCTGGCCGTCATGGTGGGCGGTGACGCGGAGGTTTTCCAGCGTTGTCTGCCTGTCTTTCAGGTGTTGGGAAAGTCTGTCACCCATGTGGGCGGACACGGCATGGGGCAGACGGCCAAACTGTGCAACCAGATCCTGGTGACGATCACCAACATGGCTGTGTGCGAGGCGATCCTTTTTGCGAAGAAGATGGGGCTTGATCCCGATGTCATGATCGAAGCTGTCCGAAATGGAGCCGCCGGAAGCTGGCAGCTTTCGAATCTCGGTCCCAAAATGGTTGACCATGACTTTGCACCCGGATTCACGATTGACCTGCAGCAGAAGGATCTGCGCCTGGCTCTGGAAGGCGCCCGAGAGGTCAATTTACCTACGCCTGGCGCTGCTTTGGTTCATCAGCTTTTCGCATCCAACCAGGCGACAGGTGAAGGGCGAGAAGGAACCCAGGCCCTGATCAAGTCGTTGGAGCGTCTGGCCGGCATACTGTGATATCCACCTGCTTGACTTCGTGTGATAGAAATCTTCTCTTTGATTGATCTTCAAACCACTAGCTCTGCCAGTGGTTCTCGATCCTAAACTGGTCAGCACTGACGTGCCTACTTTGA
>CAZDVF010000471.1:0-2105 GCA_964508725.1 uncultured bacterium
CCAGTTTAGGATCGAGAACCACTAGCTGAGCTAGTGGTTTGAAGATCAATCACTCGTATTTCGGCGCGATTCCGTCGTCTTCTCTCTATCATCTGCCAGGAAGGTCCCAGGATTCAACTCCCGACCTGGGTTTCATCCTCGCGGATTTTTGGCGCCATGGTCCAGCCTGTGAATCCAAACACAACCAGGATGACGACGGAAATATAATTCATGATGGCCCACGGTAAATAGGTGAAAGGCGAGACGCCAATGGCGCCAGTCACATAAACGCCGGCCATGCTCCAGGGAACAAGCGGAACCATAATCGCGCCGCACTCCTCGATGATGCGCGAAAGATTTTTCGCTGCCAGTTTCTTCTTTTTGTACATCGGGGCCAGCAATTCCGCAGGGATGATCATGGAGAGATACGAACTGCCTGTAAACAGTGCGGCCAGTACGGATGCGCCCACTGTGGCCAGCACAATGCTCCAGACCTTTTTCGTAAACGCCTGAATGCTGTTGAACAGGACCGCCAACAGACCGGTTTTCTGCATGATGCCCCCGAAACTGAACGCGGTGAATGCCACCAGGGTCACTTTCATCATGCTCATCATGCCCCCCCGAGAGAGCAGGCGGTCAACAGCTTCAACGCCGGTTGTGGACTGGTATCCCGCGTTCATGGCAGCAGCCACATCGGGAATCGTCGCGTGCTGGAACACAACAGCCAACAGGGACGCTGTCAGAGCTGAAATGATCATGCCGGGAAGAACCGGCTTCTTGGCTGCCGCAAAATAGAAAACAATAACAAGGGGAAGAAAGAGCAACACATTGAAATGGAAAACACCGGGAAGCGTCTCAAGAATCTGTGTCATGGTCTCCGACTCGACCGCGGCGGCGCCGTAGCGAAGTCCGACAAAAAAGTAGACTGCCAGCCCGATGAGCCAGGCGGGCAGCGCGGACCAGACCATGTGCTTGATGTGGTCGAACAGGTTTGATCCTGCAACAGCCGGAGCAAGATTGGTCACGTCGGAGAAAGGGGACATCTTGTCGCCAAAGTAGGCGCCGGCTACGATAGCGCCTGCCGCCGGTCCCATGGGGATGCCCTGCGCCGTGGCGATTCCAATGAACGCCACGCCCAGTGTGCCGATGGTCCCCCACGACGTGCCCGTGGCGATGGAAGTCAGGCTGCAAACAAAACAGGCCGTCACGAGAAAGAATTTGGGAGAGATGAGCTTGAGCCCGTAAAAAATAATCATCGGGATGGTCCCTGCCGCAATCCACGAGCCGATGAGGACGCCCACGCAAATGAGGATAAACATGGCGGGCAGCGCCTTGGCGATACTCTCCACAATGCCCTTTTGCATCACCTCCCACGGATGTTTCAGCGCCATCCCCACACAGCCTGTGATAAATGCCGCAGCAATGAGAAGCACTTGCGGTTCGATCTTGTACACACCATATCCGACAACCAGCAAGCCCAGCATGGCTATAATGGGAATCAGGGCCACCATGAGATTTGGATCGCGTTTGGCATCGGTATTGTCCATTTGATTGTCATCTTTTTTCATGCCAATGTCCTCATGTCATCACTGTTTCAAAGACTGAATATGTGCATGGGTATGCGGAACGTGACATCCAGAATACTGTCACGGCAACTATCATGACTTTGGAATGTACAGTATAATCAGGGCAGCACGGCGAACACACGCGCCGGCGAGCCGGTCGCCTCTGTAATAAGCATCGGCATGACATAGAGCATCGCGCCAACAGCGGGAAGCTGGTCGAGCCTTGCGATGTTTTCGAGAGCAAGCTTGTCTGCGGCAAAGAGAACCTGGTGGACTTTGAACTCGGTGGACTGGCCCGTGTCGATGCTGGGCGTGTCAATGGCGATGCCTGTGATCTTGCGCTCGCGGACCAGGAATTCGACGGAGGCAGGAGAGAATCCGGGGAAGTGCAGCTCGGGAATGGCAGCCTCGCCCCGCTTGTCCGTGCCCAGGACCTTCATTTTATCGGGATAGTGCTGCGTGCCGATACCGGTGTACATGATAACCCACGCGCCGTCGGGAACAGGACCGTAGATTTTTTCCCAGCCAGTAATGTCATCAACAGTCAGGCAGTAATCACGA
>CAZDVF010000472.1:0-2095 GCA_964508725.1 uncultured bacterium
CCGGGACGATTTGTATGGAACGATCCCCGGATTGGTGTTTGAAAAGTGACGGGTAGGAAATGCGCATTTTAAAAAAGAAAACATCGCGATTGAATGCACACATGCCGCGTGTTTTCCACTGGATCTTCTGTCAAATGACCGCACCGTATCTTGGATCGTCATCCCAGGGTGATCTTGAGGAGGAGTTTGTCTTTCTCGTTCACGAAAAAGGAATACGGAATGCGCGTCATTGGTACCGCTGGCAAGTTATAAAGTCCATCCCCTGGTTTGTTCGTCATATTATCCACTGGAGGCTCACCATGTTCCGCAATTACTTACATATTGCCCTGCGTAACCTGAAGAAACACAAGGGATATTCTATCATCAACATTGCAGGTTTGGCTGTGAGCCTGGCCTGCTGCCTGTTTGTTCTGCTCTATGTGCAGTTCGAATTGTCTTTCGACAAGCATTACACTGACGCGGACAGGCTGCACTTCGCTTGCAGCAACTGTGAATCGACTTCTGGATGTGAGATTTCTGTTGGCAACATGCCGCTTTTGGCTCCGACACTGAAAGAGCAATTTCCCCAGGTTGAAGAGGCCGGCCGCTTTAACCGGGGCTGGATCATTCAGGTGAAGACGGAGGACAAAGCGTTTAAAGAAGAAGGCCTGTGGCATGCCGACCAGGGCATGTTGAAGGTGCTGGATTTGCCCATGATGGTCGGGGATTCTGAACAAGCACTTGTGCGTCCCCACACAGCTGTCTTGACAGAGACCATGGCAGAAAAATATTTCGGATCGAAAAATCCCGTCGGTCAAACCATCAACATCGGGGATGAAGATTTTGAAATTACCGGCGTGCTGGAAGATCCGCCTCGCAACACCGAATTGAAGTACAGTATCATCATGTCATGGGAAACCATCGAAATCGATGAACGCTGGCGGGAATGGAATCCAAAAAGGACAGCCACTGTGGCGGTCATCAAGCTGCAACCGGGAACGGATGTCAGCGCTTTTGAAGAGACAATCCGCAATCTGCCGTCTGATTACGCAGGTGAAGAAATGGAAAAGATGGGCATGTCATTCACCCTCTTTTTGCATCCTGTGCGAGACCTGCATTTGTACGCCGTATCCGGCGATGCGGTCGGTCCCTCGGCAAGTTTGGTCAACGTTCGTGTGTTTTCGGCTGTGGGCGTGTTGATTTTACTCATTGCCTGCATGAATTTCATGAATTTGGCGACAGCGCGATCCACGTGCCGGGCAGGGGAGGTGGGTATCCGCAAGGTTGTGGGCGCGAGAAAACGACAGTTAGTCACGCAATTCCTCAGTGAATCTTTTCTCATCTCCCTGGCGGCAATGATTGTTGCAGCCGGGATGGTTCTGATTTTGATCCCCGTTTTCAACAGCATCGCGCAGATGTCATTCTCGGCAAGTGCTCTCGGCCAACTGAATGTGCTGGCAATGATGGCCGGCCTGGTTGTGACCGTCTCTCTGGCGGCAGGGCTCTATCCGGCTTTCGTGCTCTCAGGTTTTCGCCCAGTTGCTGTCCTCGGCGGATCGTTGCGGAAAGGAGCCAGGGGCATTATCATACGCCGTATTCTCGTTGTGGCGCAGTTTGCCATTTCCATCGCTCTGGTGATCGCGACTCTCGTCGTCCACAGGCAAGTTATGTTTATGAAAAATCAGTCCCTCGGTTTTGACAAAGAACAGAAGCTGGTCGTGATGCTGAAAACCTGGGGCTTGATCACAGACAATTACGAATCCGTCAAGAGTGAATATCTCAGACTGCCTGCTGTTCAAAATGCTACTGCGACCTCTGGTTTTCCGGGAAGCATGATCAACCGGACCTGGGTTTTCCCATCAGGCGAAGAGTCCTCCAAAGGGCAGGCATTCCGCAGTCTGCGATGTGATCACGACTTCCTGAAGGTTTTTGGTGTCGATCTGGTAGCGGGACGCGATTTCGATAAAACAATGCAATCAGATACGTACTCGGCATTCATCATCAACGAGGCTGGTGTCAAGGCGTTCGGGTATGCATCGCCTGAGGAAGCCATCGGGAAAACTATTTGGGAAGATCGATACCCGATCATCGGTGTGGCCAGGGATTTTCACTGGTG
>CAZDVF010000473.1:0-2091 GCA_964508725.1 uncultured bacterium
ACCAGTTGCTTGTCTCGCAGCATTTGCACTTTGTATCGGGCTTCGTTGCCCCAGATTTCAGCGGCGATGTATTGCTTGAGAAAAAAGCGGATGTCCGACTTGTCATTTTGAAAATCTGCGTCGGTCATGGTGAAGCCATGTTGTTTCACATAGCTTAGGAATAGCTGCAGCAAGGCGCCGTTGGGATTGGTGTTTCGCAGAAAATCCGAGAAGTCCATTCGACGCAATTCGGGGTGGCTTTTGATGTAATCCTCGGAAAAGGTATAGAAGAAGCGCTCCGGCGCCAATATGAGTTTCCTGAGCGACGGGCTCAGGGTGTCATTCCTGGTTTTCAATGTTATGTGGGGCGTGATGCCGCCGCCGCCCAGCACTGTCTTCTTCAGAATCATGGTTCGGTAAGCGGGCCGTGACTTGTCGTCTTCCAGATTCTCTCGGACATCCCCATCCGTGATCTCAGAAAAATAATCTTCGTTGGTCTTGTCGTCGTAAGGCCGCTGGATCAACCGGCCGCTGGGTGTATAGTACCTTGCCGTGGTCATGAGCAGGGCCGAGCCGTCCCGAAACCGGTATTGCGTCTGGACCAGTCCCTTGCCGAAACTGGTCTCGCCGAGAATGAGAGCGCGATCCCAGTCCTGCAGCGCGCCTGAAACAATTTCGCTGGCCGAGGCCGATACCCGGTTGATGAGCACGATGGTTGGCAGCATTTTTGATTTTATTCGATCTGTGGAAGAGAATTCACGAAACGAGCTTCTAATCCGGCCCCTGGTGTTAACAATCTGTTTGCCGCCGGGGAGAAAGAGATCCGACACATCCACTGCCGCTTCGAGATATCCGCCGCCGTTGTCGCGCAAGTCCAGGATCAACTGTTTCATTCCCTGTGATTCCAGATCCTGCAGCGCCTCTGCAAGTTCTTCAGCAGTCGTCGATGAAAAACGGATAATACTGACGTATCCCACGCCAGGACGGATGATGAATGCGTAGGGCACGCTTTTGACGTGCACTTCGTCCCGAATAATTGTGAAAGCTTGCGGCGTGGGCCATCCTGTGCGCTCAATGGAGACTTCCACTTTGGTTCTCCTGGGACCCATCAGCTTGAGAGGGACTTCATCCCGTTTGATGCCGATGGCTGATTCGCCGTTGATTGCGACGATGCGGTCCCCGGCCTTGAGGCCGACTTTTTCAGACGGTCCGCCTGGCAGGACTGACATAACCGTAATTTTATTGCGGATGATGTCGTACGAGATGCCAATGCCGGAATAGCCAGCAAAGTTTTGCGACCACCGTTCGAATTGTTCCTTTGTCAGATATGTGGTATGGGGATCCAGACTCGAAACCATGCCCGAGATGGCCTCGTCCACCAGTTTTTGCGGATCCTTTTCCTCGACATAGTCTTCGTCGATCCGCCGCAGGATGTCGTTGAAGAGCTGGATTTTCGCGTAGAACGATTTCCCTCTGTCGTAGAGCCGGATGGACGCTGTTGACGCCAAAATGAGCGGCAGGACAAGGGCGATGCAGAGATAGATCCGTTTTCGAATGCGCTGAGTTTTCATGCATGTCCCTTTGCTGTCGGTTCCTGATGATGCCGTATCTTCATTTTAAAAATATACCGATTTGTCCAGTGAATGTCAAGGCGGTCTCATCGCCGCCAAAAAGGTCTTGATTCGCATCTCAAATTGTATATATTAAACTTCTGTATGAGTCTTATTGATTTTAAAAAGATGCGAACTGGATGGATTCAGGCGCTCATTTGGTTGACGCTTGGTTTTACTGCGTCTTTGCAGGGTCAATACTATTTCGGACGCAATAAAATCCAGTACAACCGATTTCGGTGGCAGGTCCTCAAAACGGAACATTTCGAGATCTATTTTTATCCTGAAATGGAGTCGCTGGCAGAGACGGGCGCCGCTTTTGCTGAAGAAGCGTACAGTGAACTCCAGAACCGGTTTAATCACAATGTGTTGCGCCGGATTCCGCTGGTCTTTTACGCGTCGCACTTCCACTTCGAAGAGACCAACACGCTGCCGAATCTCATTCCTGCGGGCGTGGGCGGTTTTTTTGAATTCATCAAGGGGCGGGTCGTGATTCCGGCTG
>CAZDVF010000474.1:0-2088 GCA_964508725.1 uncultured bacterium
CCAGGAACGACACAACTTCTTGCACCATGACCGGCTCATGAAAGCCCGTCTCACGACGCATTTCCATCATAATCGGTATCGGCCCAACTAAACTCCTGTACACGCTCTTGCGCTGTCATACTGCTTGATTCAAGTAATTTGATATAGATATCCGGATTCCAGAAAATCAGCTTGTCAAATCCGCCTGTAATGAGTATCTTATCTTTGATTTTGGCGTAATTTAAAAATTCTTGCGGGATACTGATCCGCCCCTGACCGTCACACTGAACAGGTGGCGCGTCGGCCAGAGTTTCGAGGAAATAAACCCGTTTGTCTTTGTCCTTCTCGCCTCTGGAGCCAAAGTGCTTGTTGATTTTATGCGCCATCCCGACGAAAACCTCTTTAGGGAATACGAAAAGGCTCTGATCAGGACCACGGGTAATGTGAAAGACCTTTTCAGGAACCTGGTTGGCAAACAACGCCGGGATATGCACTCGGCCTTTTTTATCGAGGACCTTCTCGGCTTTGCCTGCAAAAAATATGTTTGAGCGATTTTCCATCAACAGCCTTTTAAATATTCAAATTGGGCTCAGATGGGGAATTTTGGGATAATTTGGGATCGCACCCCAATTAAGTCATCTTTTTCTTAAAAGTCAAGAAAAAAATGAAAAAAATTACCTATCAGAAATAATTTGCATTTCAAGGGATTATCTGCTAAATTATCAATCGTTATGACTTTTCAAAAGAAGCCCATCGGTTTAGCCGTTTTAATCGAAACCTATGGTTGCCAGATGAACAAGTATGACTCGGAAGTCATCGCTGGCATTCTGACGTCATCGGGCTATCGCATCACGACATCAATGGACGATGCCGATGTCATTTTGATCAACACGTGTTCGGTGCGCAATCATGCGGAAATCCGCGCTCGGGGGCGGATCAATGTGCTCAGGCAATGGAAAACGTTAAAACCACACCGGATGCTGGGCGTCGTGGGATGCATGGCCCAACGTCTCGGTGCTGAGCTGACAGATGCGCATACCCATGTGGATCTGGTTGTTGGTCCGGACCGGTATACCGAGATTCCCGGCATGCTCGACAAAGGACGGGAAAGCCTGCCAATCCAGACGCTGCAGGATCATTGCACAACATACGATGGGATCACTCCATACCGTCAATCGGGAATCTGCGGATGGATCGCCATCTCGCGGGGATGTAACAACTTCTGCGCATACTGCATTGTCCCCTACACGCGTGGCCGCGAGCGCAGCCGCCCGGCACGTCATATTCTGAATGAATTGGAAAATATGGCGGCGAACGGATTTCGCGACATTACGTTATTGGGCCAGAATGTGAATTCCTACACGGATGGGAAATATGATTTTGCTGACCTTCTCAAGATGGTAGCAGACGTGCCCGATATCCTGCGCATTCGATTTCTGACATCACATCCCAAAGATCTCACACAGAAAATCATCGATGTACTGGCGTCTGAAGAGAAGCTCTGCTCCCACATCCATCTGCCGCTGCAGTCAGGTTCCAACCACGTTCTTGAAAGGATGAATCGGGGATACACGCGTGAAGATTATCTGAAGCGAATTGATATGGCCAGAAAAGCAATCCCCCATGTCGGACTGACAACAGACATTCTGGCGGGATTCCCCGGAGAGACTGCGGAAGATTTCCGGAATACACTGGCCGTCATGAAGGATGTCCGGTTCGACAATGCATTTACGTACCGGTATTCGCCGAGAACAGGTACAGCTGCAGCCCGAATGCCTGATCAAATCCCTGAGCAAGAACGTCTTAACCGCTTGAAAAAGATCATCGATCTCCAGCGAAAAATCACACACGGGAAAAAAGAAACGATGATCGGACGTGTGGTGACTGTACTGCCCGAAGCGTCCAGCAAACAATCGCAAGACGAATGGATGGGGAGGACCGAGACGGATCACGCGGTGATCTTCCCCAAGAATAATGTCCCCATCGGGACGCTGAGTCAGGTTCAGATTAACACGCTGAGCGGATCAACGCTGAAGGGGACATGTGTATCCCACCAAGTAAACGATCCACCGCCAGAGGCGGTGGCTTTAAGACTCCCGGCGGAGCCGG
>CAZDVF010000475.1:0-2068 GCA_964508725.1 uncultured bacterium
ACCATTATGCTGCTTGACAATTCCATATACTACCGAAAGCCCCAATCCGGTGCCCTTTCCGACTTCCTTCAGGGTAAAGAAAGGTTCAAACAGGCGTTCAATATGTTCTTCGGCGATACCGCAGCCTGTATCGGTGATGGCGATTTTTATCGTTCGCTGATCCTCTGACGTGCTGGTTCGAATCGTGAGGTTGCCCTTTTCTCCTATGGCCTCTGCGGCATTCAGAATGATGTTGATGAAGACTTGCTGGATCTGGTGTTTGTCTACAAGAACAGGCGGCAGAGATTGTTCCAGCTCTTTCGTAATGGTGATATTTTGGAGTATGGTCTGGTGCTCTAAAAGATCGAGAGCGCTTTTCAGGATGTCGTTAATATCTTCGTTCTCGATATTAGGTTCGGTTTGGCGTGAAAAGTCGAGCAGCCCCTTGACAATGCCCTTACAGCGTGTGGTCTGATTAACGATTTTTTTTAGATTTTCTTTCTGCGGATCGTCATCGTTCATGTTTTCCAGCACAAGATGACTGTAGATAAGGATGCCTCCCAGCGGGTTGTTAATCTCGTGGGCCACGCCAGCGGCAAGCTGGCCGATTGTGGCCAGCCTTTCTGATTCCATTATTTTCTGCTGGGCGAACTTGGTGAGGCGCTCATCTCGATCTCGCAACGAATCGGCCATGAAATTAAACGTTTTGGCCAGTTCGCCGATCTCGTCCTTGGTCCTAAGCTGAACACGGTGCGATAGATCACCCTGAGCCAGTTGTTCCGAGGCGAATACCAGGTGTTTGATGGGCTTGAGAATGCCGTTGGAGAGGAAATAAGCAACAACCAGAGCTACAGTCATACTGGCCAGAGCAATACCCAGAAAGACAAGCATGGTGTTGCGTTTGAGATCAGCGTATTTTTCTTCCAGAATGCCAACATAGAGCATGCCAATGATGTTTTTGTGAATGTTCCGTATGGGTTCGTAAGCCGTGATATACCAGTTGTTGACTACAAAGGCTCTCTCGATCCACGGAAGACCGTTGATCAAAACCTGGTTGTTCACTTCCTCAGAAACTCTTGTGCCGATGGCGCGGCTGCCGTCTTCCCGAAGTACGTTGGTGGCGATCCGGAGATCCCCCTGGAAGATGGTGGCCGTACCGATATCCTTGCCTTTGTAAACCTCGCTCTGGAAGACGGTTTCTTTGATTTTGTCCACAATTTCGTGCTTGCGATTAAGTAAGATGCCTCCGCAAATTACACCCATGAGGTGACCGTTATCATCGTAGATAGGGGCTGCGGCTTTCATCATCATGCCCGATGTTTCCCGCTTCTCGGTTCGAGGTATGGCCTTGGGTGTCTGGATAAAATCAATGCGGGCCTGTTGCGCCAGATTAACGCCGTCAATTAACAGTTCATCCTCAGTGACAATCTCGGTGGAGGACACCACATTCTGGTTTTTCAGGACTTGCGCCACGAGCGGATCGTCAGACACATCATCTCCGAACAATTCTGGATTGCGCGACCTGAAAACAACACGGCCATTTCGGTCAATGACGGTCAGAACATCCAGTAGTTCCTGCTCTCGTATTCGTACCAGTTCGTTTTTCAAAAGGCGCTGGTCACGCTGAAGCAGATTTTGCCGGATAAAAAAACGCTGCGACGTCAGGCGAATGACATCTTTAACCTGGCTCAGGTTTTCCTGATAAATTTCTCGGGCCGAGTTGATGTCAACGCGCACTTTTTCTTGCGCCTGACGGATGATCCCATCGCCGATGAGTCGTACCCCGACCCAAGTGGCCACAATGCCGCAGATGGCGATGACCACCACAAAACTGATGATGAGCCGTGAACGTAGAGAGAAGACCATGACGTATGTCCTTGTTCAAGCAAAACACTTTGTTTTAAACTCGAAACACAGGTTGTAGGATCTGACCAAACATACACAATTCATGAGCTAAAAACAAGATAAATGGGGAGGATTGCCCCATTTGTGGATTATTTGATCCAATCCAGAGTCCATTGAATAGATAGCAAAGATCACTAGTGTCCGGTTATTAGTCAAATAAATACAATTGGTTATAGATATTAGG
>CAZDVF010000476.1:0-2064 GCA_964508725.1 uncultured bacterium
ATGCGATGCCTGATGCAAAATTGAGAGTCCACAAGTCTGCCTCACACAATACGATCATACCGGAGAGTCCAAAGGTAGAAATCGAGGACTTGGGTAAGTTAGTGCGCGATGCGAAGTGGGCTCCACGGAAGTTGTCAATAAAAATGAGACACCTACCTCGTTCATTTAAAGTATGGTTCCATCAGTCGTAACATTGGATTTCTCCGGTGGATTGATCCAGACTGCCTTTGGCAATTCAGGAGCTGTTGGAATTTTTCTGACGAATCGTTCTGGATGCGCCTGATACGCTTGCATCAGGACCTGATTACGTTGTTTGATAACGGTTGTTGCCAAACCATAGTGGACAACTTCCGGAGTTAACAATCCGATCCCTGAATGTCGATGTTCTTTATTGTACCAACGGAAAAACGATTGACAAAATGCCTTTGCATCTTCCTGACCCCCGAACCGTTTGGGAAATCCAGGCCGGTATTTCAGGGTTTTAAACTGGGATTCAGAAAAAGGGTTATCATTGCTGACATGCGGCCGGCTGTGACTCCTTGTGATTCCCAAATCTGCAAACAGTTGGGCGGTTGTTTTGGCTTTCATGGGTGACCCCCGATCTGCATGAATTGTCAATTGGTCAGGATTGATTCTTTGTTTCATACAGGTTTCTTCAATAAATTGCTTTGCCAATGTTGCATTCTCCCGGCTGGCAACCATCCATCCAACAACATACCGACTGTATATATCAAGAATGACATACAGATAATAATAGGTCCATTTTACCGGCCCAAGCAGTTTTGTGATATCCCATGACCAGACCTCGTTCGGCTGGGTAGCAAGAAGTTCAGGCTTCTTGTATTGGGGATGTTTCAGTTGATTCCGGCGCTCTCTTACTTCGTTGTTTTCCCTGAGGATTCGATACATGGTACTGATAGAGCAATAATACAAACTCCGATCCAATAATGTTCCGTAAACTTCTGGAGGAGCTTTGTCGATAAACTCTTGGGAATGAAGCGTGTCCAATACCTGTTGCCGTTCATTCACAGATAATGCCCGAGGAGATCGCTTTTTTTCTTTGCCGGTTAAGAGAAAAACAGGGGCCTGGCTTCGATAATACGTGGCCCGTGAAACATCTAATGCCTTGCAGGCCGCCACGGTCCCCACATCTTTTTTCAGCTCGGTTACAACTGCCATCAATCTATCTCTTCCAGACCCGTCGGAGGTTGATCGATCCCCAACAGATCCGATATTTTTTTTTGAACGTCAATGATTATTCCGGCTTTTCTCAACTCGGCTTTTAAACGTTTGTTCTCACGCTTCAACTCAAGATTTTCCTTTGCCAGAGGATTTCGGGGCTTTAACTTACGTCCACGTTTCTTTTCCGATAATGCAGCCCGTTCACCTCGTTCCCGAGCTCGCCGCCAGGTCTGAAGATTCGAATGGTATAAACCTTCCCGCCGGAGCAACGCACCCAACTCACCCCGCTTCTGACACTGATCTGCCTCACGCAAAATCCTTAATTTATACGCCGCTGTGAATCTCCGGCGCGTTGGCTTTTCTTCCACCTCAGGATCCGGTGCAGGAAATTTCAAACCCGAAATCTTCAAGATTGTCCGATCCGGTTCTGCATCGATACCGCTGAGCTCCGGATCGCTATGCGCCCCTCCGCTCACCGGTATCGACCTTGACATTCGCTCAATGTTTCTTCCTGTTTTCATATTGTTCCCTCTCAAATCGCCCTCTTACTTTACTACACTAATTTATCCCAGGCCAGGTGTCTCACTCATATTGACACAGAGGATTTATCGCAAAAAATCTGCGAATCGAACCGCCATCATGCCATAATGCAACTGATGCGAAAACTACCACAAACATCATTATAAACAATATAGTTACAAAAAGGCTTTCTAGATTTAGTACAAGCGGAAACAAAATTGTTATCCCAATTAAAAGGAGAGAGAAACCTAGAATCGCCGTAATTTTTTCACCAATTATCATCGGAATGGTCTTTATTTTATCTGCTGTATCTCCGTGAATATCAAGCACATCCATTAGCAATTCCCTCCCAGTGATATAGCA
>CAZDVF010000477.1:0-2027 GCA_964508725.1 uncultured bacterium
TTCTGGAAAATCGTTAAGTTTTTTCACTGTATCAAATATCGAATGTGCCCATTCTCTCGCTGCCTGAGGATTATTGTTTGAGATATGCTCAACTATTTCTGCAATATCAGATTTGGATCTCGTTGTAAAATGAGTTTTCATTTGACAACCGAATTCGATATAATGTTTTCTGTATCATTTACAACTTCATTGAACGAATGTAATCGCCCATTTTTAACATCATCTAAGCCAAGGGCTACTTTGCGCATAAATTCAATTTGGTCTTGTAGCTCCTGGAATTGATCCGGATCAAGTAAAACGGCTGCACTTTTCCCATGTTGAGTTAGAATGATCGGATTTTTATTGTTTCTAAGTTCTTTAATATAATCTTTGATATGATTACGGAATTCGGTTAGTGGTCTAATGTTTTTAACATCGATAGAATGCATGATGACCTCCAATAAAAGAAATAATTGTGACGTTTTAATGTACGTTATAGAGACAGTAATGTCAACATAAAAATACGCCAACCAGCATGCGCACTGGACGAAACCTGAGTTTTATTTCAGACAAGGTTGCTTTGGCAGGGGACGGGATATCTTGTTTGATAGAAAAAATAGTTCGGACTGTCAATTCAGGCCTTTCCGGTCTGCCGCTGAGCCGCGTGGTGCGCCAGGCCATGGACAAAGGTCTGTCGGAACCTGATCCCCGTGATGACCTGAGCGGTATGGATGTTGCCAGAAAACTTCTGATTCTCGCCCGCGAGACCGGGCTCAAGATGGAGCTTGACGAAGTCCAAATCAAATCATTTCTTCCCGACGCCTGTTTCGAGGCCACGTCCGTCGAGACGTTTTTTGTCCAACTCGAAAAAGAGGACGGCCGGTTTGAAGAACGCAGGAAAAAGGCCGAGCGCGCAGGGAAAGTCTTGCGCTACACAGCCTGTCTGGAATGTGGAACAGCCCGGATCGGACTTGAGGAGGTGGACGCAGCGCATCCCTTTTCCACACTACAAGGCAGTGATAATATGATTTTTTTTCCGAGAGGATCGATGAATCGAAGAGGAGAAAGGGATGTCTGATGTACGCGCGCACATTGTGGTATCGGGCATCGTCCAGGGCGTTGGATACCGTTTTTTTGTGTTGCGTTTGGCTCGCAAGCTGCAACTGACCGGATGGGTGAAGAACGTCTATACCGGGCAGGTGGAGATCATGGCCGAGGGTTCGCGGGGGCTGATCGAGAGTTTCATTCAGGATCTGCGTACGGGTAACGCTCGTGCTACGGTTACGGAAATGGATGTCCGGTGGGAGACGTTTTCGGGTAAGTACCAGGCGTTTGATGTCACGTTTTAAAACAGCAAAGGTGAAGTGTGTTACAAGAGCATCCAAGGCGGGATGTGCCTGCAGTCCATGAATGTGAAAGCAAACAATTTGTCCATTGTGTTTGAGAATTTACTTATCACCAAGATAAAGGAAGAGATGCATGAAGGCTTTGGAAACTTACATCCGAACAGTCCAGGATTTCCCCAAAAAAGGCATTGGATTCAAAGACATTACTACGCTCATCAAGGATGGAGATGCTTTCCGCAAATCCATCGAAGCGTTGTGTGAACCGTTCCGCAATCAACAAATCGAGCTGGTGGCTGGCATCGAGGCGCGGGGATTCATTTTTGGAGCGGCTGTGGCACTCGAACTGGGCGCAGGATTCGTTCCGATCCGCAAACCGGGCAAGCTGCCGGCGGAGACCAACCGCGAAACCTACAGCCTGGAATACGGAACTGACGCTGTGGAGATTCATCGAGACGCTATCCAATCAGACATGCGGGTGTTGCTTGTCGATGATCTGTTGGCGACTGGCGGCACAGCCGCGGCGGCCATCCGGTTGGTCCAGCAGCTTGACGGCGATTTGATCGGCGCGGCATTCCTCATCGAGCTGTCCTTTCTCCGAGGACGGGAGAAATTGGGTTCTGTTCCCATCCATGTGGTGATTGATCTTTAAACCACTAGCTCAGCCAGTGGTTCTCGATCCTAAACTGGACGGCAGATACCTGC
>CAZDVF010000478.1:0-2011 GCA_964508725.1 uncultured bacterium
TAGCAGCAACCGAGAGGAAGGGGACACTTATCATATTTACTGATCGTATCCCGATCCCAACCGGTTTTCAGTATTTTATCCGACCAATGTGATATCATGCCGGCCAATTTACCACCAGATTATTTCGCTGCTGAAAAGCGGTATCGTGAAGCCAGGAAGCCTCAGGAGAAGATCGATCGACTTCATGAGATGCTGGCCTTGATGCCAAAGCACAAAGGCACTGATCATCTGCAGGGTGATATCAAGCGCCGTATTGCCAAATTGCAGGCCCAATCCCAAAAGAAAACCGCTACGACGCGTTCGTCTGGTTTTGACCATATTCCGCGGGAAGGCGCTGGACAGGCTGTTCTGGTGGGACCGCCCAATTCCGGAAAATCAACGCTGCTCAACCAGTTAACCAACGCACGTTCTGATGTTGCTGATTTTCCATTTTCAACTTTTCGTCCCATACAGGGCATGATGCAGTACGAAGATATCCAGATTCAACTGGTTGATTTGCCGCCTGTTTCGGAGCGGTACGCCGAGCCCTGGCTTTACAACATCATTCGCCTGGCAGATCTGGTCTTGCTGGTCGTTGATTTGAGTTCGGCGCAGACTGAATCGGTTTTACAAACATGCCGGGACTCTTTGGAACGACATAAAATCCTTCTTCGAGAAAGAGGCGAGAGAACGCCTCAAGGGCCGATCGCTGTGAAGTCTGCTCTTCTTGTTGGAGCAAAATGCGACATAGCAGAGACAGAGAGGCAGACACTGTCTCTTGTGGGTGACAACGGGCAGGCAATTCCTTTTGTCAATGTTTCAGCCGGGGAGGAGCTTGAGAATCTGAAGAAGGCCATTTTGCAGGCCCTTCGTGTGATACGCATTTACACAAAAACGCCTGGTAAACAGTCCGATTTGGATAAGCCCTACATTTTAGATGTGGGATCGACAGTCCTAGACGCGGCCAGAGCGATTCATAAAGACCTGGCCGAAACGATGCGGTTTGCACGCATTTGGGGCAAAGATAAATACGACGGACAACGGATCGAACGGGAATCCATTCTCTCAGATGGAGACATTCTCGAGATCCATACGAGATAGGGGGAACGGCCTTGGATAATTCGATCAGAACATCGCTCATCGCAGGGACGTGGTATCCATCTGATCCAGGTGAACTTAGAGAATTGATCACATCCTATTTTCATCAGGTTAAAATCCCAGCGATCGAAGGTAAACTGGTTGGATTGATTTCGCCTCACGCCGGGTATCCATTTTCAGGTCAAACCGCTGCGTACGGGTATCGTCTGATTCAGGATCACCAATTCGACGTGGTCGTTGTGATCTCACCTCTGCATCACACTGCGAGCGGGCGTTATGTCGTTAATAAGGCTGCTTCATACTGGACGCCGCTGGGATGTGTCCCCATTCACCAGAAACTGCTGAAGCGTCTCTCAAATCGCATACCAATCACCCGTGTGCGTGATGACGGGGAGCATTCACTCGAAATTCAACTTCCTTTCTTGCAGGTTGCGCTGGGGGACTTTGCGTTGCTTCCTGTGATGATTGGGCATGGCGATATCAATGGGTGTGATGATCTGACAGACGCGCTGACGGAGATTCTCGGTGATCTGCGTGCTCTTCTGGTGGCCAGCTCAGACTTGCATCACATTGCTGATTACAACGCGGTTCATGCACATGATCAGCGTGTCATCGAGGCGCTATCCACCTTTGATACGAAACAGATCCGCTCTGTATTAAACCGACCTGATTCGACTGTATGTGGCAAGGTTCCCATTGCTGTGGTTACGGATCTTGCTCGGAGAATCGGTGCAAATCAGGTTGAGATCTTACATCATACCACGTCAGGTGATGTGACTGGTGAACGCGAGTCAGGCCACTATACTGTGGGGTATTTGTCTGCGGCTATCGTCCGGTCTATCAGAAATTAAGTTTTCACACCAGACTTGACAATCCTGAAATTTATTCGAGATGCGTCCGAACTGGACTCTTAAAAAAGGTTTGACACTCTCTT
>CAZDVF010000479.1:0-2010 GCA_964508725.1 uncultured bacterium
CACCGGGCCGTCACACCGTCGAGCTGATTCTCTACGATAACGCAGGCGATCAGGTGGCGACCCGTTTGTGGTCATTTCGCACCACCGAACCGGTTGACAGGGCCAGAGCGTGGGACATCAACGGCTCGCTGATGCTTGACAACCGTAATTTCGATGCGGCGGGCCAGCAGGAAAACGATTTCCGTGGAGGCGGACGCATCACAGGATCCAGCGGAAACCTGGAATTCGCCTCACGTATCCTCTTGTCTTCACAGGAATCGGAAACCCGTCAGCCGGCCAACCGGTTCACAGGCGAGCTTCGATACCGTTTTTCTGACAGGAACTATCTCTCCCTATCAGCCGGCGATGTGATCCCCTACCACACGCCGTTGACATTTCAGGACAAACGCGTCCGGGGCGTTGAGGCAGGACTGGCTGTGGGCTTTTTCACACTGGATGTGGTCTACGGCCAAACCCAGCGCGGCGTTGAGGGATATCAGGATGTCACAGCATCGGGTGACACCAACACGTTCAACGGCGCTTTTTCGGAGAAGATTCTCGCCATCCGGCCGGGATTTCGGTTTGGGAACAACATTCACTGGCGCCTCAACCTGGTCAATTCACGGCAAAATGCCCAGTCCATTCAAACCGGGGGCAATGCCCGGGAAGCCCTGGTCGTTGGCTCGGATCTTTCCATGCATTTCGACCAGAGACGTATCCTGCTGGAGGCCAGCGTTCAGGCCAGTGTCCGCAACACCGACGCGGGTGCTCCGGAACTGGAATACAGCGACCTGGTGGAAATCGACAGCTCACTGGCCGGAAACAAACAGGCCGAAAAGGCCTTCGATCTGTTCAAGTCCATCAATCTGCTCACAGCCACGTCTGGACTCAATCTCTACCCGAGCACGGCGATGCAGGTGGATCTTTTTCTCAAGTATTTCCGCAACAACTTCAAATTTACCTACACCAATGTGGCGCACGAATTCGCCAGTCCGGGCAACCCCTTTTTGCTCAAGGATATTGCCGGATTCTTTGTGTCGGACCACATAAGGCTCTTCTCCAATCGCGTGTTCGTCCACCTTTTCTATAAAAATTACAAAAACAACCTGGTGGATGACGCGACCCAAACAAACAATACCGAATTCGGAACGTCCGTCTCCTACTTTCCGCTGCGGAACCTGCCCACCCTGACCGCCGGATACGAGAAAATCAACCGGGCCAGCGACGTCACTGCACAGGATACGCTTCAGTCACCATTTCTTTATCTGGAAGACAACCAGTGGCAGCGTCTCAGTCTGGCCGCCACCTACGATCTGATGGTGGGAAAGATCCGAAACACACTGTCTATCCACGCGTCTCGTTACCAGCGGGAAGACAATGCGTACGCCGAGGCCCGTAGCGACTTCAACGCGCTCACAGTCAGCATGCGAACGCGTTTTGCTTTTCCGCTCACAGCAAAAGTCAGTTTCAGCCAATCGGGAACGGCTATTGGCGATACAGCAGAGACGACCAGCGACCTGACACGATGGAACCTTCGGCTGGAATACGACTGGCGGAATATCGTGAAGCGGGGATCGCTTCGTCCTTTCGTGAATCTTGCATTTCAAAACATCGACGCCGTGGCAGGTCCTGCCCTTACAAGCGCTACGTCGCGCAACCTGATCTCCGCCGGGCTCACGTTTCACAGTCTCGACTTGGGACGTCTGACCCTGCGTTACGACCAGATTGCCTACGACACAGCAGGGGAGTCGGTCACTGACCGCATCATCAACGCCCGGTACGAGCTGAACTTTTAGCCGACTCTCGATTTTGGAAACCGTACAATGAACCACAGAGCAATGTAGAGAACCTAAAGGACGAAAGAACAATGATCTATCTCTGTACGATTCTCTGTGTACTCAGTGGTTGAAAGCCAGTTTTAATGCGTTGACCTCCTGACCTGATGAGAAAACCACACTATCAAGCCGAACCTCTTGCTCGCCTCCTCATTGGCCTGGGCTGGGCGCTGGTGGTCTTCCTCTTCGCCCTGAG
>CAZDVF010000480.1:0-2010 GCA_964508725.1 uncultured bacterium
CATCACGATGTTGATCACAGCAATGCGCCCATGCGCATCGGTTACCAGTACGCCATCGGCAATAGTCCTTAATATGGTCTCTGTTTTGTTCTTTTCACTGATGATCTCACCGACATCAATTTTCTGAAGATGGTCCATCTCCTCGGCCATATAATTAAAATAATTTGCCAGTCGGTTCAGAAGGCGATGCCTTTGTGCCGGCAAGCGAAGATCAAAGTTTCCGCGCGCAATATCGGCGGCAGAATTGATCATTTTTTTAAGTGGACGGTTGATGAGTCCAGAAACAGCCAGGCTGAACAGGATGGTTAGAATAAAACCGGCCGAAAGTCCATACAGGTGATATTTTGACAATTCGGGTAGAAGAATGCGTTCTGCACTCTTCTCATTCTGGTAGATTAAAATCCATGGAAGAGGTGAAAGATCCACTCGAAAAGAATGATTTTGATTCGAATGGAGATTAAAAGGTAATTGGCTGGGATTTTTTCCTGAATGCATTACCGCTATGCCAGTTGTATCGGTAATAACGAACGATTCCCCTGCATCCAGCTTGAGTGCCTGTAGAAGCGGAAGCTTCTCAAGAACCAGCACGGCATCGATCGCATCGAGCGCGCCTTGCTCAACTGAAAGACTGAGCCGGACCAGAGACGATTCAAGGATGTCTGTTAAAATTGCCCCCATTCCCCATTGGTTTCCAGGAAGGATGGAGAGGCGTGTTTCAGGCAGGAGGTATGCAAACAAATCTTTCCGAGTGTCAGGATTAAGACTCTCGACTTCTGGCTGATGCCAAAAATCGTCCCGCGTTACGTGAAGCGGCCATCTCCGGTCATTCAACCAGGCTGAAACGCTGATCACCGTTTCATGATCAGCCAACCACTGTTCTATGATTCGATCAGCCTCACCTGTGCGTAATGTGATCTCATCAGATAGTTGAGTCAGTGACTGGATCTGGTCTGTGACAATAATGCGAACAACTTCATTAGCCAGTTCCGTGCGTCGATCTTGATCTGATCGTTGTTTCGATGGGCGAAAATTGGTGTCAGATATGACGAACCAGGTGGAAGCAGCCAGTAAATAAAAGAGAAAGAAAAAGACCCAGATTTTCCAGAATGTCGTACCCCGGGCCCGCTTTTTTTGCAGCGTGGACGACATTGATTCCCTCCCAAGGACTTTCCGGTTGACATCAGATAGCTACACTCTTATTCCTGCCATTATTTTTGGCTCGATACAGGGCCTTGTCAGAAAAACGAATCAGCTCAAGTTCGTCTTGCGTATCTTCGGGATAACATGCAATGCCAATACTCATCGTTACACATTTATTCGGCAGTTTATCTTGCAATGGGAAAACAGCCTCTTCTATAGTCTGTCTGAGCTTGTCTGCGACAATCCAGGCTGATTGTTTGTCAGTCCCCGGAAGGATCAGCACAAATTCCTCACCACCATACCGAGACAGACAATCCACATCGCGGATGTGATCCTGAAGTAGCTTGGCGAACATCTTGAGAACACGATCACCATTAGGATGTCCAAACATATCGTTGTAAACCTTGAAGTGATCGATGTCCATCATCAACAAAGAGACTGGCAGTCCGAATCGTTTGGATCTTGAGATCTCCAGGTGGAGCTGGCGCCTGAATGCCCTGTAGTTGAAGAGACCGGTCAGGCCGTCGGTGACAGCCAGTTTCCGTAACTTTTCCCTGGTTCGTTCAAGCTCTTCGACCTTTTGTTCAAGAGCCTCATGAAGTGCTTTGATGCGAACCAGCGATTTGATGCGGGTTAACAGCTCAACACGGTTGAAAGGCTTACTGATAAAATCATCAGCTCCAGCCTCGATACCTTCAATCCGTTCCGTATTGCCGCGCAGAGCTGTCACCAGGATGACCGGTATAAAACTTGTACTGATTGAATGTTTCAACCGCCGGCATACTTCATATCCGTTCATCTTCGGCAGCATGACGTCCAGAACAATGACACTGGGGGGATTATCGGCTATTATTTTAAGAGCCTCCTCCC
>CAZDVF010000481.1:0-2008 GCA_964508725.1 uncultured bacterium
CTCCTGCAACCTCTTTGAATAAGTCCATCTCTGTCTCATCTGAGAGATAGTCTCTGGGAATGGAAGCACACAAGATGCCATAAACCCTTCCACTATATTCCAGCCGGACACTTATTGCCCCCCTTCCAGCATACGTGTGCGCAATGGGACAATCAGTGCAGGTGGAGGGTGGGTCTTCGGTTACCACAACATCCGATTGTTGCAGCGCCCTACTCCCGCAATCAGTCAACACGCCACGCTTCAGCTGCTCAACCATTGGAAGGAAATCCTTTTCAAGACCAGCCGCCACTGTTGCCGCCAATCCCCCATTCACATCCAACAGAGCGATCCAGGTGTTATAAAAGTAGCCGGTCTTGATGAGTTCGTCACAGATACCTGATAACAGCCTGTCACGATCTTTTTCTCTGACAATCATTTGATTGACATTTCGGATGGCATGCAGGACCGAGTGGTGACGAGCAATCCTTACCTCCGCCCTGGCAAGCCTCTCGCTTAAGGTAGCAGCTATAAAGCCGATGACAACAAACATGATGGCTCGAAGATAATCATTGGCAGTGTCCGCATACCCTTTCAGGAAATAGTGGCAGAAAATCAGGAATACCGATAAAAATATCGCTACAGCCAGACCTTTTCTTTTCCACCAAAACGCTGCCAGGATAATTGGAACATAGAAGAAGTGAGTGAAAACAGTGCCAGTTTGATGAAGTTCATGAAAATAATACGTCAGAAAGCAAGAGCCAGCTATAAGGATGGCTGTTAGCGTAATTTTTTCTTTTTGCATATCGTTTATCTCCGTCGTGTTTGTATTTTTGGCTTCATTTCATCACTGTTGGTTGGGCGATTTGAGAGAAAATATTCACTAAGTAGACAAAAAAACAGTGGATTAGTCAAGGAATTTTAGATACATACATGTAAGAATGTGGTTGACAAACCGGGTTTATAACCGTTCAGCCTATTAATTGTCAAAAATGGAAAGACAGGAAATTTGCTAAGTTATTCAATGTAGGGATGTCCGCCTAATTCCTCAAAATCTCATGGAGCTATAACTGCGGCTCTGCCAGGTTGAGCAGGAAGCGCCACACTGTCACAACCTCTATCTTTTTAGCGTCGACTTTTATCTCTTCCTCTTCACTTCGCGTTACAATCGTACTGGCCTTCAAATCCAGCTCGGTCATGGCTTCGCTTAAAGCCGTGACTTCCCGTTTTCTGGTTTGTGGTTCGTCCATCGATTCGCAAACCTGGACCAGCAAACGGGAAGGATTCCGTATTCCTGCCTGCGCAGCGGGAGACGAGGCAGGCAAGGATACGATAAAATCCACTTCCAGGCCACCCTTCGTCTTGTAGTAATAAACCTCGGGAGACACACGCCGAAGCGCCGTAAAAACAAGGTTTTCCAAAAGATGACCCGAGTTTACCAGAATGCCTGAGGCCAGCGAAGTGATCATGGCATGATCGATGCAGTAAATCTTCTTAGGATTGGTTTTTCTGCGAGCCAGGGAGGCATCGAATATCCCTACTGTAAAAAGGAAATACGCGTCTTCGAACCATTCCAGGTAATCCGAAACAGCCGATTTGGGAGCTTTGTGACCCAATGATTTCAGGTATTCCATTATTCCATGTGTGAGACAATATGGAACAGTCTCAAAAAAACCTTTTTAATTTCAATAATTTGTAGAATTTCCGAGACGTTTAATTAATCTCCGGTACCTAATGTCGGGTAATATTTTGAAATAAATCCACCTTTTCAACAGAGGCCGTTACTCCGTCTATATTAACCTCCTTAAGAAATGACAAAGCCCGCTTTATCTGGAATCATGTACCCACCTGTAATTTCCATCACCTTTATCTTCAAATCCCATCCTCTCCCAGAAGCCTCTTGCGGTATTCCTTACTCTGTCTGCAATGATCTCTATGGCCATTTCCTTGAATAGATCTACTGTCTGTGCTGCGTATCCGTGCCTTTCAAACTCGGGAAAGATGACGATGCTTTTGATAATAATCTTTCTGT
>CAZDVF010000482.1:0-2003 GCA_964508725.1 uncultured bacterium
CAGGAAGGAGCGACGGAATCAGCCATCCACTGGTGGTTCGGATGATGAATCGGGCTGTTCCCAGTGTCTCCGAAACATTCCCCAGCGTGACAGCCAGTCCGATGATGATGACGCCTACGGTGACACCTTTCCAGCCGTTGCTGATGCCTTCCATCAACGCTTTGAGCGACATCCCGCGTATTGCGGCGTAACAGACCGCTGTCAGAAAGGAGGCCACGAAAGCCTCCGATACGTAAAGGCGTCCTGTGACGGCATAGGGCCCGATGGCCACTGCCAGAAGAACGCCCAGAGGAAGAAGAAAATCCCCCATTGAAGTTTTATATTCCGCCGGAACCTGTACTTTGGACAATTCGTCGGCGACGAGAGGTTGAGCGCCCTGACGGTCCAACTCCCCGGTTGTTTTCACACGGGCAATTGCTTCGCGCATTCGCTTGCCAATCCAGGGGAGTTTTTCCCATGCAAAAAGAATGATAATGAGCAGCATCGCGAGCGCGTAGAAATTGAATGGGATCGTCCGAAACACCGCATTTTTGCTGGCATCCAGATTGGCGAAGATCGGAGAGGTTCCCACGATCAAGGTCCCGATATACATGGGCCAGACGTTGAAAGGGATCAGAGTGGCGACAGGCGCGGCTGTCGCGTCCACAAGAAACGCCAGTTCCTCGTGACTGACTCTGCGGTTGTCACTGAGAGGCCGAACAGTTGATCCTGTCAAAATAGTACTGATGGTGCCGCCCTGATGGAAGATCAAACCAATCAGAGCAGTGAATCCTTTAGCCGAGCGCCGGTCCCGCACCAGGCGGGTTCCGGCCCATCGGGCAAAGTGGTGCGCGCCGCCGGTTTTCCCCCATAAACCGATGAGACCGCCGAGACACCAGAGGTAAACCAGAAGGATTTCCCCGTACTTAACACTACCCAAAGCAGGGATGAAAAAAGTTGTGACGATGTTGTATTCTCCGCTGATCACGCCGCCCAACAGGATGCCTGCAAACAGAGCAGGGATCACGTCGCGCAAGACGAAGCAAAGGAGCAAGGCAGTAGCGGCTGGCAGCACCGACCACCAGCCAGCATCTCCAACCTGCTTGACGTCGGGAATCCACCCACTCCAAATTCGGATAACGACCAGACCGAGGAGTCCTGCTGCCAGGAGGAGCCATGTGAGGCGACGTGGCATGCGGTTAATTCACTTCCACTTTTTCAGGAGGAAGTCGCAGGTCGCCCTCCGATGCGGCGATGACCACGGCTGCGGAGGCGTCCCCCGTGATGTTGATGGCAGTCCGGAACATATCCAGAATCCGTTCCACACCAAAAATCAGAGCGATTCCCTCTGTGGGAATGCCCACCTGCTCAAGCACAATGACCAGCATAAGCACACCGGCCATGGGCGCGCCGGCGGTCCCGATAGCGGCGAGTGTGGCTGTCAACACGATAAGCAGCTGATCGCTTAATCCCAGGTGAATCCCAAACACCTGGGCGATGAACAGAGCAGACACGCCGTGGTAGAGCGCTGTGCCGTTCATGTTAATGGTGGCGCCAAGGGGGAGAACGAAGCTTGCGATATCCTGTGGGACTCCCAGCCGCTCTGTGCACGTTTCGATGGTGACAGGGAGTGTGGCCGAGCTTGAACTGGTGCTGAAGGCGATGAGCTGCGGCGTGCGAATTTCTTTCATGAATAGAATGGGATTGACTCCGGAGAAGAGCCGTACGACCACAGGATAAGTAAAATTCAAAAAGAGCATGCCGGCGATCGTGATAAGCGTGTATTTGAGCAGCGAGACCAGAACCTGTGTTCCAAAGCTGCCGACAACGGATGCGATGAGAGCGAATACGCCGTATGGCGCCAGCTTGATAGCGATGTGGACAATTTGGATCATGGCTTCGTTGAGACTGTCAAAAAAGGCCAGCACAGGAGCTGCTCTCTCTTTGGGTAGAAGTGTCAGCGCTACACCGCAAAAGATGGCAAAAAAGATCACCTGAAGAATAGTGCCGTTTGACAGACTTTC
>CAZDVF010000483.1:0-1993 GCA_964508725.1 uncultured bacterium
GGCAGGCTGGGACGGTTCAACTCATGTTGAAAAGGACGACGTGCAAACGCCCGAAGCCATCAGTCTCTCGAATGCGCCCAATCCGTTCAATCCCTCCACCGAAATCCGCTACACCCTGCCAAAAGCTTCCAAAGTCAATGTCGCCGTCTACACCCTGCGGGGAGAGCGCATCCGGACACTTGTGGATACACGCCAATCCGGTGGTTCACACGCAGTTCGTTGGGACAGTGCGGATGACGCCGGCCGTCGCGTCCCATCGGGGGTCTACATCTGCCGGCTGACTTCAGAACGTCAGGTCCGCACGGCCAAAATGCTGTTGCTTAAATAAAGCGGAAAACCGCTTGATTCTTTGCACGGCATACGCTACATTTCAGCGCGAGAAAGTCAATATCACCAATTCGAGTCGAGGCCGATGGGATACTCAGAAGCAACCTCCAAGGACGGATCCTCCAAAACAAGAGATAGAACCACCATTCTCTCTCTGAGGGAGATGAAGCAGCGAGGTGAAAAGATCGCCTGCCTCACCGCTTACGACTGGGCCATGGCAAGACTGTTGGATGACGCCGGTCTCGACCTGATTCTGGTGGGAGACTCCGGCGCCATGGTTTTCGCAGGCCACAAGACAACCCTCCCTGTGACCATGGACCAGATGCTTTATCACACCCTGTCTGTACGCCGCGGCGTCAAGCGGGCCCTGTTGATCGCTGACATGCCTTTTCTCTCGTTTCAGGTGACACCGGAAGATGCTCTGCGAAACGCCGGCCGTTTCATGAAGGAAGGGCTGGCAGACGGCGTCAAGATTGAAGGCGGCGCCGTCGTGGCTGATACCGTCCGCAAGATCACAGGTGTAGGCATCCCAGTCATGGGACATCTGGGACTGACGCCCCAATCGATCCACGCATTCGGTGGATACCGTCTGCAGGGTCAGAAGGAAGATGAGGCGGAAAGATTGCTGGAGGACGCCAAAATTCTGGAGGAGGCCGGCGCATTCGCCATCGTACTCGAGAAAATCCCCGCCGACTTGTCCCGAGAGATCAGCCGAACCATTGACATCCCCACTATCGGCATCGGCGCAGGCCCGGATTGCGACGGCCAGATTCTGGTAACCCACGATATCCTCGGACTGTTCGAAATCTTCCGTCCGAAATTCGCCCGCCGGTACGCCGAACTGGGGCAGACCATCCGCAAGGCTGTCGGACAGTACGCTGAAGATGTGAAAAAGGGGACATTCCCGTCAGAGGAGGAAAGCTACTAAGATGGAGCCGCTCTTTCTGTACATATTTATCGGACTGGTCATCTTTGGAGTCAAGGTTCTCACACAAGGCCGGGCGCAACGTCTCGGACTGCCCGGATTCATTGCAGGAGGGGTCATCGCCGGCGCGGTCATCCCCCTTCTGACGCGGACGCCGCTGGGGCCTGCTATTGCCGTTCCTGGGACTGTTCCTGTTATCTTCGGCGCTTTAGCCGGAGTCATCCTCTACTTTGCAGAAACATGGGGCATCACAACCAGGCCGGGCATCCGTTACGCTTCGACCCTCATTCTGGGTGTCATCCTGGGCGTATTGGCTTGGGGTGTCACAGCGTTGGTCGGATCGGTCACATCCGATGTTATCATCCTCACCTCACAAGGCGTGCTGCGATACACAATCTTCCTGCTGGCGGGATTCCTGACCGCTTTCGGTTATACCTTCCCCGAACGCTGGTTCCGCCAGAGCCGCAACACTGAATCCACTTCGCCGTAATTCTCACACTACATTTTTCGATGTCTGCTGTAGGGGCATGGCATGTCTCGCCCCTACTTATAACGTTCCTGATCACAAACAGAAACCATCGAATAACAATCACGTCTCTTCAATTCAATACAAACGCCGCAAGAATGACCGGACTCAATGAAACCATTCTCGAATATCTTTGGTAAGTGTAAAAAATAAACGGTCTTACTCATCTTTAACAGTTGCAAAAAAACAGTTGTTTAAAAACAGACACTTATAGG
>CAZDVF010000484.1:0-1988 GCA_964508725.1 uncultured bacterium
CGTTTTTTCTGAATTCGCCATTGAGACCGTATCCGCCGGTGTGCAGCAGACAGTGAATGTGTCCAAAAGTTTATATGCTAACCTGGGACTGGACGGCAGTCTTCTACGTCCCCTCAAGGCTGCTGAAAATCCCTTACGCGAGTCCATCGTCCTGATCAACGGACAGGTCTTCATTCGACATCAGCTTGCCAAATCGGTTGCTCTCCACGTCTCCACCGGACGCAAGACACGCTTTCCAACTCTCAAAGAACTCTATTCCGAGCGGCTGGGCAGAAGTGTTGCCAATCCTGATCTGCGCGAGGAGCGATCGTTCAACAGCGAACTGGGGATGCAGTGGCAGGGGAGAGCGGTCTCTATCCAAATGGCGGGATTTTATGATCAGCTCCGCGACCTGATTGTCAGCAGACCGGTGGGCGACGGTGCGAACCAGATGCAAAATATCGGCAAGGCCGTGTTCTGGGGAGGCGAGGTGGATGCCCGAATGCGGGGCGCGCGCTGGACTGTGTCGGCCAATTACACTTATCTCTCGGCTGAGAATCACTCCGAAGACCGAGATTCCGACCATCTGGAATACAGGCCGCGCCACCGGCTCAATATTCTGGCCCAGGTTCGTGTGATGTCGTGGTGGACACTGGGCTGCGAGTGGAGCGTCACAACCGGCCAGTACTATCAAAATGCAGACACCGAAGTGTGGGAGAAGCTGAACCGGTTCAATTTGCTCAACTTGCGCAGTGAGCTGCGTTTGATCAGGGGCGTGCAATGGTACATCAGGGCCAACAATGTTTTTGATGTGTTTTACGATAGTGAATACGGCGTGCCTATGCCGGGACGCGAACTGGTTTCAGGCGTAAAAATCGGCTTGAAGGATTGATGGCTTGAACCGCTTGTGCAAACCTGTGACCGTCTCCGGTGTGAAGAACAGCGAGAAAATGACCTGGTTGGATTTAATCGTCCAATGTGCAAGAAAAAGAGGATGCACGGTTGGTGGGTTCCTGTCGTGTGGAGATGTATCCGGCGGTCATAAAATCCAATACAAACTGGAGCATATCTACACGGGTGAGAGGCGGTCTTTAGCTCCATCCGCCAGGCTCTCACTGACGCTTTGGCAGAGTTGGACAACATGTCCTGGGAGTCCTATCTGATCCTATGAGACCTGCCTTCGGTGATGCAGGCAAAGATTTATAGCGTATTCCACGACCGTTATTAAACGGTTCATGGCCTGTCCAATTCATAATTGAAGCTCCCCGCCGCCTGCCTGCCGCAGGCATGGCAAGCCCGCCTTGGGCGGGCAAGAAGCGGGGGATCTTCATCTGTAAGGAAAAACATCTTTTGTATTCGCTCGCTAATCCCGTGTCAAGCCACGGGATTAGCGAGCGCTGGCAGATTCAAGTCAAAACGGAGCTCACATGGAAACCAAGAAACATGTCAATCGAGACAGCTTCGGAACAAAACTCGGTGCAATCGCAGCGGCAGCCGGAGCAGCTGTCGGGCTGGGCAATATCTGGAATTTTCCCTATGTTGCTGGGAAAAACGGCGGCGGAGCATTCATTTTTATCTACATCATTTGTATTGTTTTTGTCGGACTTCCCATTATGATTTCTGAGTTTGTGCTGGGGAAGAGAGGGCAAAAGAACATGATCGGTTCGTTGAAGTCTCTCGCTCCGAATACGAAATGGCATTGGACGGGATGGTTCTGCGTTGTTGCTTGTTTCCTGATCCTCGGATTCTATGGCGTCATCGCAGGATGGAGTTTCGCCCATGCGGTCAAGGCCCTGGGCGGCGCATTCAATGGTTTGGGAGCAGAAGAGATCGGGATGAAATTCACGAGACACATTTCTCATCCGGTCTGGCCTGTTTTGTGGCATGGTGTTTTTATGGGCGCAACTGCTGCAATTGTTATTGCGGGAATCAGAAGGGGAATTGAGAAATTCTCAAAAATCTTCATGCCAGTTCTTTTTATCATTCTGATCGTTCTTGCATTCAGATCC
>CAZDVF010000485.1:0-1981 GCA_964508725.1 uncultured bacterium
CTTAAAGTAGGCAGGTATCTGCCGTCCAGTTTAGGATCGAGAACCACTAGCTGAGTGAGTGGTTTGAAGATCAATCATCTGGAAATGAACCACCGGCTACAATTCAAATCGCACACCTGTAAGGATCTGTCGTCCTGGCATGGGAACGCCGGGAATTTCACAATATGTTGTATTCAAACAATTTGTCAGATCGACGGTTAGCTCCATTCTGCCAAGTGGGCGCCGCCAGGCAAAGTCTAACACTGTCGTGATGTTCTGGTCAATGCGATCGCTGATAGTGCAGCAGATCGTCTGTTGGATTTTCCAGGGCATGGGCAACTCGGCAACCATTGTAATGTGATGTTTCGGCGCTCGGAAGATGTATTTGGTGGTGACATTCGGTGGATTGGTCACCTCACGGTCGAGTGCCATGTAATGGCAACGCCACATCGCGCCATGCCACCGGGCGGAAACGGTTGCAGAGAATCCAGACACCCGGACCTGACCGATGTTACAAGCCTGCCACGGATCACCCGGTTGAAATGCGATCCAGTCAATCTTGTCTCGTTCGTGACGGACAAAAATCGTAACGCTTGCCGAAAGTGGATCGTTTGTCCAACCAAGACTGGTTTCAGCGCTCCACCCGGTTTCAGGTCTAAGATTGGGATTCCCCTGGTTGACGGGTGACTGGTAGTAAAGTTCTGTAAATGTAGGAGATCGGTATGTTCCTCCCGCAGAACTCCGCCAAACAACTTTCATCGGAAGAGTAAGACGAAATCCAATCGATGGCGTGATTTGAGATCCCCACTGTGATTGTTGATCCCATCGTAAGCCGGTATGAAGCATCAGCATACGCGAAACACGCTGCGATAACTCACTTGAAATGGCGACGCGCCTGCGTTCTCTCTTGTCGAGAACCGAACTGTTCAAGCCTTCGATAGACGTTTCAACCGACACAGCGCCGAATCTGGTTTCGGATAAGCGAAAACTGGCCTGCACATCCGCTCCCCAAACTGTTGCAGTGTGCCGATTCTGATACCAATCGGGACGTGAGTGGTCGAGGATAAAATGATCGGTGTGTCGCCGTCCAAAGACGTGGCTCTGAATTTCGATAGACTGTGAGGCTGACCAGGTCCAGGCAAAGCGAGCTAGTGCTGCAGCAGTCTTTTCTCTCGAAGGAAACGGCGCATAAAATCCTTCGGCGCCGAACGTTTTAGCCGTGTATCCCAGATATGCATCAATCGTGCTGCGCGGATCAGACCAGGACGTGCGTTGAGAAATCGTCAGGACATCGTAATCCGTGTTGGGCCGGAAGCCGTCAGATCGACGTTTTTCAATCGTGAACTGGTTTTGCGTATCGATGATCCTGAAACCCTGGGACAGATACGCTGCAACAGTTTTGTTGCTCCCGCCATTGAGGTTAAAACGGGTGCCGTGCCCTGTTGGTTTTTTTGTGATGATCTGGATCACTCCACCACAGCCATCTGGCCCATACAGAGTTGATGCGTGCCCCGGAACAACCTCAATGCGTTGAATATCCCAAACCGAGACAGGGATATCGCTGTTATGATGACCAGTCTGGGGATCATTCAGCCGGACACCATTCACCAGAATGACCACCTGTTCGAAAGAGCTGCCACGCAGACTAAAATCAGCCTGGACACCGTCCGCTCCGCGCCGCTGGACCGTGACGCCATCCACATAACGCAGTAATTCTGCAATCTGCCCGGACGGCAACCTGGGTAACTCCTCACTGCTGAGAACCTCTGTTTGGCGATATGCTCCGCCCGTATGATGACGAATACGAGAGGCTGTTATTGTAACCGGGTTCAGGATATAAATATCTTGCGCGTCAAGGGAATGATAGCCAGAAATTAGAACTGAAAAGGATAAAATCTGGATGCGTCTTTTCACTATGATTCGCTTGCTTCTTTCGTAACCTGCTTTGGAGTAAACGATCCACCGCCAGAGGCGGTGGCTTTAAGACTCCCGGCGGAGCCGG
>CAZDVF010000486.1:0-1969 GCA_964508725.1 uncultured bacterium
TGGTTTGACAATTTTGAACTAGAGAGAGTTGATGAGCAACATGAGAGCGCCGGGGAAGAATTGTTGGAAATAGAACGAGATCCATCTTTGAAAATCGATCATTCGCAGGTGAGGATTTGTCCCAGTTGCGAGGTTGAAACAAAGATGATGAAGCATTTTTTCAGCGTCAAAATGCAGGTTGATATTGATGAGTGCCCAAGGTGCGGCGGTGTCTGGCTTGATTATGGCGAGCTGGGAAACATCCGTGGATTATATGAGAATGAAGAAGATCGAAGATCTGCAGCAAAGAAATATTTCCAAGAGATTTTTCGAGATGATTTTGAGAAAGCAGCGCATGATCGTGAAGAGAAGTTGAAAAGAAGCCGTAAGTTTGCCCGGATGTTTCGGTTTATCTGTCCGAGCTACTATATTCCCGGCGATCAGGATTGGGGCGCATTTTGAGGTTGTTTCTGAGAGTATCTTCGATCGATGTTCTGACTGCTGTGCGGCAGGATCGCAAATGAATGCTTTCGGAAGGGCAAGTCCCTGGCATTCATCCCGGTTGACGCAACGGTGAGGTGTAACGGATGAAGAGGTTTCTTATGACGAATCGAGCTGCCCTGGTGCTGATTCTGTTTCTGGTGTCTGTTCTTATTGCGGGGACAGTGCGTTCCCACGCGCAGCAGAATAATCCATCTACTCCAGGCTGCACGCAGGTCGTCCTGCTCGGAACAGGCACGCCGAATCCCGACCCAAATCACTCGGGCTGCTCCGTGGCCATTGTGGTGGACGACACGCCCTATATCGTCGATTTCGGACCAGGCCTTGTTCGTCAGGCGTCGCAACTGTCCCCACGCTACGGGGGGAGCCTCCCGGCCCTTGATGTGAGCCTTTTAACACGGGCCTTTCTGACGCATCTCCATTCCGACCACACCACGGGTTATCCCGATCTGATTCTCACGCCGTGGGTCGAGGGCCGCAACGAGCCGCTGGTCGTGTACGGCCCCGAAGGCATCGGATCGATGACCGGGCACATCCTTGAAGCGTATCAGGAGGACATCCGCGATCGGCTGTACGGCGCGCAACCTGCGAACAACCAGGGCTGGCGCGTCCACACGCACGACATCCACGAGGGCGTCATCTACACAGACGACAAAGTGAAAGTCGAAGCCTTCCGTGTTTTGCATGGAACCTGGCCCGACGCGTTCGGATTCCGATTTACCACACCGGACATGGTCATCGTCATCTCGGGAGACACCCGTCCCTGCGACAATATCCTGTCCTATGCCAGGGGGGCGGACATCCTCATTCACGAAGTCTATTCGCAGAAGGGATTCGAAGCCAAAACCCCTTTCTGGCAAACATACCACGCGCAGAACCATACATCCACTGTGCAATTGGGTGAGATTGCCAAGCAGACCAAGCCCGGCCTTGTTGTGCTGTACCACATCCTCTTCTGGGGCGCTTCTGAGCAAGACCTGCTCGATGAAATTGCATCTGTCTATTCGGGTCCGGTGGTTGTGGGTTCAGATTTGGATGTCTTCCCTTGAGATTTCACTTTTTCAAGATTGGATTCATTGTATGGATGTTCTTAGAGAGCGCATAACGATCCACAACATGCTTGAAAGACAGGTCACTTCACCACAAACATGGAGAGGCGCAGCATGAATGAGAAGACAAAACCGGCAGGTCTGTTGCGGTTATTGCCCAGGACATTCTGGCTTGCCAATGTGATGGAACTCTTTGAACGGGGCGCGTACTACGGTTTGAATGCGCTCCTGGCCAGGTATCTGAGTGACAAGGTCGGCGGCGGTCTGGGTTTTGGAGAGGACGAGGTCGGCCTGCTTCAGGGCGTGGTGTACGCCATGACCTATGTGATGCCCATTCTCGGCGGCGCCCTGGCCGACCGGTACGGGTACCGCAGGCTCCTCCTGGTGGCGTTTTCTCTGTTGTCCACAGGATACTTCATCGCCGGCCAGGTGACAGGCTA
>CAZDVF010000487.1:0-1961 GCA_964508725.1 uncultured bacterium
GCATCATTTAAATCATGACATGATGTTGACTATACAAAATAAGAGAAAATGGTAATGTCAAGTAGGTTGGGATTTGCCCAAGCATGATTAATCGAATTGTAATGAATGCAATCCACATGCCGATCAAAATCTTCATCATCATGTGTCGGGATAAATCACGACCTGTGTGGCTGAGTGTGACAGAGCGGACACCCCCTATGGCCCTCCTTGAGGGAGACTACAGGGGGTGTTTTTATGTCTCTCCTCGAATTATTCCTTTGAATTTACATTAATCCTTTTAGATTAGAACATTATGATTGAAGACAAAATAACGACACGCGAGGCACTATCCACCCGTTGCAAGGCATTCCACTCTGATAAGAAGCGAATCGGCTTTACTTCTGGTGCTTTTGACATCCTTCACGCCGGGCACGTCGATTATCTCGAAAAGGCCAAAGCGCTGTGCGATGTGCTGATTGTCGGCGTGAACTCCGATATGTCCGTCCGAAAATACAAAGGAGAAAACCGTCCGATCATAGGTGAAGCCTATCGTGTGAAAGTCGTCGCAGCTCTGGAGGCTGTGGATTATGTCTTTCTTTTCAATGAGCGGCGGAATCAGAAAAATATAGAAGCGCTCATGCCTGATGTCTACATCAAGGCGGGAGATTACAAGAAAGAGGAACTCACTTCATCCAAGTTTGTGGAACAAAACGGGGGAGAGGTTCGGCTGATTCCTGTTCAGAATCAGATCTCCACATCCTCAATTCTCGAAAAGATCGCCGGACAGTCCCAAGGCCTTCAGGAAGGTTGGATTGAGAGAGAGAACGCAGTCCATCTTGACCTGAGGGATGCCAAACAGCGACCGGCTGTGTTTCTCGATCGTGACGGAACCATTAATGAGGATGTAGGCTATCTTCACGATCCGGACAAATTGCGTTTCCTTCCCCATGCGCTGGAAGGTATCAAGAAGATGCACGATATGGATTATCGGATCGTGATTGTGACAAACCAACCTGGAATCGGGATCGGATATTTTCCTGAAGAGGATTTTTACAAGGTCAATCGAGCCATGTTATCCGCTTTTTCGAAAGTTGGAATCCTGGTCAGTAAGATCTATTTTTGCCCCCACAGCAAATCCGAGCAATGTACTTGCCGAAAACCGGGACAGGCTTTGATCCAGCGTGCAATAAAAGAACTCAATCTGGATGTTGAGCACAGCTGGTTTATCGGAGACAAAACATCGGATGTTGAAACCGGTCGCCGAGCAGGTATGCACACGATCCTGGTCAAGACAGGTTTTCGGGGGGAAGATGGTGAATTTAAGATTCAGGCAGATGCTGATCTGTGTACCTTAACAGAAGCAGCAGATTATATCCTAAATAAAGAAAGGAAATGATAAATTCGCTTGACTTTGACATGAAATTGTTTTATAATTAATGCTCGTGAGTGACCCCAAATAAAGTAGTTAAAATGTAAAAAAGCATCAAATAGATTGATTTTTTACTTGACTTTTATGTGAATTGAATATACATTACAAGACTTCAAAAATGAGACAGTTTAAAATCTTATCAGTTCTTTGAAAATTTCGCGTGCATGGCCCTCAGTTTTCGTAAGTTGTATGTATGCAGTTTATGAAAAATGATAAATAATTTTACAACGGAGAGTTTGATCCTGGCTCAGGACAAACGCTGGCGGCGTGCTTAACACATGCAAGTCAAGGAGAAAGGGAATCTTCGGAGTCCTTAGTAAACTGGCGAATGGGTGCGTAACACGTAGGCAATCTACCCCGGAGTGGGGAATAACATCGCGAAAGCGGTGCTAATACCGCATGATATTCCGAAAACGCATGTTTTCGGAATCAAAGCTTGATGCTCTGGGATGGGCCTGCGTCCTATTAGTTTGTTGGTGAGGTAACGGCTCACCAAGACGACGATGGGTAGCTGGTCTGAGAGGATGATCAGCCACACTGGCACTGAGACACG
>CAZDVF010000488.1:0-1957 GCA_964508725.1 uncultured bacterium
ATCTGCGACTCAATCCCATTTAACCCTGTTTGTCATTCCCGAAATCTTGTGTCGGGAATCCAGGGGTGGGGTGCCACTCCCCCCCCTAAAACCCTGGATTCCCGCTTACAAACGCGGGAATGACGACTTTTCTGACTCATTGCATTTGATCACGAGGCTCTACTTTAAAATGGTTTATCCTGTTTCCCAAAAATGTGTTTTGCCAAAGTTCAGATACTTATTGTTTCGCGGATCAAATCATGATCATTGAAAGCGGAGGGCGGGAGACTCGAACTCCCAAGGGCGTGAGCCCGGCGGTTTTCAAGACCGCTGCCTTACCGATTAGGTCTAGCCCTCCTGAAAATCGGACACAATATACACAATTCCCATTTTGAAATCAACTGTTTTGGTCGAAAAACCTGTCAGTTAAATTAGACTCTCTATATGCATCTGGAAGTTGCACTCTCATCGAATGGAAAATGTCGCTGTCACAGTCACTTTAATTCTTCTTCCGGGTCGATGTATTTGTGAATCCCATAGCCAGAAACCTCTGTCGAAAGCGGTTCGGTGATCTGAAACACACCGGCATTAGCGGAGCGCAGCTTCTGCATTACACCTCCCGTAGCAGTAACGACCTTGTCGGCCCGTTCCCTCGCATTCTGCGTAGCCTCTTCGAGAAGCTGTTTCTTGATATCTGGCAATATAGACGAAAAAAAATCGATATTTGAATACTCAAACACTACTTGATGATATCCGCATCAAAATTTTGGATCGCTTAACCCACTACACGGATGGTCGGCTCGCTTCTCCGTGCAGAATGGAAAAAGAGACCGAAGAGGATCGCCGCAAGCACGATCCCGCTGCTTAAGATCAGAGCCGATTCCTGCCGCATCATCATCCTCCCGTTTGTTTATTTTGGTTTGGACTGGACCTGGAAGACCTCATTCCGGCTTGACGCCCCACGTTCCCAGCGTTCCCAACAAACCCGCATCGGCATTGGCTTCTGAATTGGGATTGAAAAACGCCTGCCGGATATTCGTCAGTCCGGCAGACTTGAATCCCTGTTCGTAATCTTCGACAGACCAGAGAACCATGTCCACACCCATCTCGCGCGGCCATGAATGGCTGGAAGGATTTTCTTTAAAAAATCGAGGACCACTAGCTGAGCTAGTGGTTTGAAAACAATCAAGAAAATCAGCCCTCTCTACTCGGACATTTGCCAAATCGGCATTCTTTTCACACGCCTGGCGAACCATCTCTTCACTAACATCCAGGCCGAAGCAAGTACCGCTACGAAATTGATGTTCAGCCATCGCGCGAAGACCATACCCGTTTCCCACACCGATTTCCAGGTAGCGTCCGCCGGGTTGATCGGGAATGTGCGCAAATGCTTCGCTCACACTGACCCGATGCCTCCCCTCCATGCCGCTGGCGTGATGATCACGGGCCCAGGTGTCGAATACACAGCGAACGGAATCAGACTGTGACATGCATCATCTCCTGGCGGCATATTGAGTACGTTTCGACCAGATGGCAACTGACAATCCCTCTGTGTTTGGATAAAAAAACCATTATTCTGGCGCTGTCTCGACTTGGATTTGAAATTCCGGCGGATCTTGGATCACCTTCTTGACAGTGCACAGATTGGCCGCGTTGATCACCGCCTGTTTGTACTGCTCAGGAAAATCTGGCGGCACCTGAATAGTCATCCGAATGACTGCCAGCCCGCCTTTCTCTCGCGGCTCAGCCTCCTGCACAATGCGGATGGCGTCTGTTGAGATCTTCCGTTCCATGCAAAACCGCTTGACGTAAATCCCGGCGCAGGTGCCCAACGATGCGAGAAACAAATCAAGGCTGCGGTGCAGATGCGTCACCTCCATACCGGACAGCCTGATCCGTTTTGACGATAAAATCTCCAAACGCTGCATCCACTTTCAGATTATCTCTGAAAATAATTTCCATCCTTTTCATTCACAGA
>CAZDVF010000489.1:0-1956 GCA_964508725.1 uncultured bacterium
TCTGCCAGTGGTTCTCGATCCTAAACTGGACGGCAGATACCTGCCTACTTTAAGCTCCCCGGCTCCGCCGGGAGTCTTAAAGCCACCGCCTCTGGCGGTGGATCGTTTACTCACGCGGGATTTCCGGCTCGGACGTGCGAGTCCGTTCCCATCCGAGGCCACAAGATGAAAGACGAAGTGAACCTGAAGCTGAATCATTCCTTCGTATGTGAATGTGTTGACAGGACTGATGAGATCAAGTCTATTTTCCACGGATGAGAAACCCAGGGTGTCCAGATCAAACGTGGTTGATTGAATCGGCAGAGCCATGATGCGGTCGTCAATGATTTCGTATGGTCCGCTCCCATGTAATGTATCCGTGATGGTCACAATAATTGGAGCAGGGAATCCCGCAAGATAGACAGTGGGTGTCAGTGTCAGAACGGCCTGAACCGAACAGATCTGTGTCACCGAGATAGAGAAGATACCCTGGAGTTGTTTTCCGATAATGAGGGAATCGACAAATACAGGGATCTGATCTGTGTTCAGCAGGGTGACATCAACGGGATTTGTTGGATGGGGACGCCAGACGCCAACGGGATTTCCGCCTGTGGGTTCGACGGGTAAATCCACAACAACGGGAATGGCTATCGGTGGTTCGAGGCCGTGGTGACAGGCGAGACAGGAGAACAGGATGAGACTGACGGCAATGGTTGTGTAACGGACCATGATCTTGCCTCCTGAAGACAGTTCTTGCCTCCCAATTTGAGTTATATCATCCCATTACAGCATGGATGCGTTTTAATGCCGGTGCAAGTCCTTGTGCATGATTTTACGGGTTGCGTGAAGGCGGTCTTCAGCCGGAAGATCCGCCAGAATCTGGTTCATCGATTCGTCCTGCTCCGCCTGCAACAGTTCGGACACATAATCGATCATGCCCTTTGGGAAGATACCTTCTCTCTGGTAGAGGGAGCGCTTTTTTAAAAGGAGCCGGGCCGATTCGACGCAACTCTTGGGGAGTGACGGCAATTTGTTAAGCAGCTTCTGGTTATTGAAAATATTTCCAGTGACAAAAAGCTTTTCGGCAATCTCCAGAGACTCATCGGATTTCAGTCCCCATTCTGCGGCCATGGTCATCCCTGCCAAAAGAAGATGAACGATGGCGCTGCCGTCAGGGCTCCGTAACTCAACGGTCTGGCGGCCCTCTCTTGAATGGATTTGTTCTTTCTGCTGTGGATTGAGTTGCGTTGCCAGATTGTCTGATCGCGACCAACCGAGTGGCACCCGAATCATGGCGCTGCGGTTTTGGTCGCTCCAGCAGATTTTGGTCGGAGCTTCCTGATTGGGAACCAGACGCAGATAGGCCGAAGAGACCGTGTTTCCGAATGCTGTGAGCGAGTCGGCATATGTGCACAGACCGCCGATCATCTTGCGGGCCTCCTTCGAAAGTTGACCGGAGTTGTCGGTCATGACATTACGGCCCTCTTTCATCAGTGCGATGTGGATGTGAAAGCCATTGCCAGCGACGCCTTCTTCAAGCTTCGGAGCGAACGTGGCCACACATCCATGTTTGAATGCCGTGTTGCGGATGAGCCAGCGCCCGAGGGCTAGATTGTCACCTGTTTCGATGAGGGGCGTGCAGAGGAATTCGATCTCAAGCTGTTCGGCCTGTTTGCCCCTAATTTCAACCAAATTGCTGCGCACACTGTCAACGTATCCCACTTCGCTGTGTGCGTACTTGATGGCTCCGGTGATGCGTGTGATGTGGTGGACCATTTCGTTGAGGATCTCTCCGGTCTTGACGTAAGGGGCCGCTGCGTGATATCCCCTCTGATTGGATCCTGAAAATATGTGTGTTTTAGGATCGCTGATGAGAAAAAACTCGATCTCTCCCATGGCGTAGAGGTTGTTGTTAGTGCTGTTGCTGAAGAGTGTCTCTGCTTTCTGCAGGATGTTATCCAGCGTAAAGGGTGCCCG
>CAZDVF010000490.1:0-1952 GCA_964508725.1 uncultured bacterium
GAACGGATCAGGATTACCGGAATCTGAAGGAATATACAGAAAACATGGCGCACGAGATGCAGACGCCCCTGACCGTGATCCGGAACAAAATCGAAAACCTCATGGCCGACGATGCGCTGATGCAACAGAGCGCCGATGCCGTCAAGGTCATCTACGACGAGACGAATCACCTGTCGAAATTGGGGCAAACGCTCAATCTGCTTACGAAAATTGAAAACAGGGAATTCATCGCTGCGAAAGAAATCGCAACCCGTCCCGTCATTGAAAAACACGTAGACGCGGTTCAAGAATTAGCCGCGCTCAAGTCCATCCCGATTGAAATGGATCTCTCTGCGGATCACTCTTTCGTGATCGATCCCTTTCTCTTGGACATTGTTTTGAAGAACCTGTTGCGAAATGCCATTCGCCACGGCACTTCGGACGGGCCGATCACAATCCGAACGACACAGGACACCTTTTCGATCAGCAATTTCGGGCCGCCCCTGGACGTGCCCTTCGAGACATTGATGCAGCGGTTTTACCGCCGCAACGGGACCCAGACATCCCTGGGTCTGGGGCTGGCGCTGGTGAATAAAATCTGTGCTCTGAATCAACTCCAAATCACCTATGCTTATGATGATGGACAACACATCATCCGTATAACCACTCATTCTATTGAAGACGTTTTAAACAGCGGAGCGAATCCTGGTTGATTATCATCGCATCATGTCAAAAAGTTGGGAATCGGATGACATCCTGTACTGCTTGGTCAGGTAAATTCTGGTGCGAAATCTGGTTGGTGCCAGAACGCGAATCCTGCACAGAAATCCTACAGAATCCATCTCTATCTTGGAGAAACACAAAATGAATAGATGTGATTGGAGGCAATAATGAAAAGAAACTCAGTACGGATCCTGATCCTTTTATTGGGATTGCTGGGCATTAGAGCCGGTTTGACTCAAACACAACAGCTGAAAGAGAATCCGGAGCTGGACAAGAAAGTCCGGGTCTTTCTCGATGCCCACTACCGCCAATGGCACGATTCAAATGTGCCCCGCGTGGATGGTCAAATCCTGCACGATCTGATTCTCAAACACGGATACACACAGGCGCTGGAAATCGGAACATCCACCGGGCATTCCGGCATCTGGATTGCCTGGGCGCTCTCCAAGACCGGCGGCAAATTGATCACTGTTGAAATTAATGAACGCCGATACAAGGAAGCCGTTGACAATTTTAAAGAAGCAGGTTTGACGGAGTACATCGACGCCCGGCTGGCCGACGCCCACGAACTGGTGCCCAAACTCGACGGCCCATTCGATTTTGTGTTTTCCGATGCGGACAAAGATTGGTACAAAAAATACTTCATCGCAGTCTCCCCCAAATTGAAAGTGGGCGGCTGCTTTGCCGCCCACAATATATCGAACCGCCGGCACGGACGCCGCTCACGCCGGGGCGGGGGAACCCGGGAATTTTTTGATTATGTGAAAAGCCTGCCCAATTATGAAACAACGCTGAACAGTTCGGGAAGGGGCGTTTCCGTCAGTTACAAAAAAGCGGAACAATAACTGATGTCTCGGAAACATCCCCCAAATAGCCTGGAACGAAAACTCGGTCTCTTCCCCGCGACGAACATTGTCGTGGCCAACATGATCGGCGCAGGCATTTTCACTACATCCGGCCTTTTAATGCAGGACCTGCGCAATCCCCTCTTGTTGCTGGCGTTGTGGATCGTGGGTGGTGCCATCGCCCTGTGCGGCGCGTTGAGTTACGGCGCCCTGGGAGCGGCTATGCCCGAAGCTGGCGGGGAATATGTCTTCCTCTCCCGGCTCTATCGTCCGCTTTTCGGCTTCCTGAGCGGATGGGTCTCATTTATCGTGGGATTCTCCGCACCCATCGCCGCGTCAGCGATTGGATTCTCGGCGTATTTGACACGCGCCTTTCCATCAATCCTCACAACGATTCCATTTTCT
>CAZDVF010000491.1:0-1921 GCA_964508725.1 uncultured bacterium
CAGAATCTGAGGAACGTATCGAAACCGCAAGGCGAGTGGATCAAACCGGCGACAGGTCTGAAGGAGTCCGAGAACTAACAGGATTGCTTTTTCATGAATTTGATCATCTTCGCCGATGAATAACTGACCTGTGACAAAATGAGATTGCTTCTCCCGACTGCGTCGGGATCGCAAAGACATCAATTGACACTCTGTGCGAATCCCCCCGATCTTTTCCGGGCACGAAACAGTCTCAATGTAAATTGTCCGTCTCTGCGAGGATCCCGAGAATTCGGGAGACGAAGCAGTCTCGGTAAATCTAAAGGGATTGCTTCGGTCGTTACACTCTCTCGAAAAGGCAGGATGACCATGAAGAAAACTGAATGCCTTCCTTGGACGATATGAAGCACTTTACATCATTACACCGGTGAACAGGCACAGCTATGAATCCTGCCACTGATTTAAAATCGTACCTCCGCCCGGACGTGGTCTCGCGTCTCTCCCGCCTTGACCTGGTGGCGCGGCTCGTGGTCGAGGGATTCATCACCGGCCTGCACCGCAGCCCCTACCACGGATTCTCTGTGGAGTTTTCCGAATACCGGCCCTACATGGCCGGAGACCCCATCCGGCACATCGACTGGAAGGTCCTGGGAAGAACCGACAGGTACTACGTCAAACAATTTGAGGAAGAGACAAACCTCCGGGCTTTTCTACTGGTCGACACATCCGGGTCGATGGGGTACAGCTCCGGCGACATCACCAAATTACAGTATGCGTCTTATCTATCCGCCGCCCTCGCCTATTTAATGCTTCTGCAGCGTGACGCTGTGGGTTTGGTCACTTTCGCCGAGAGTGTTCGGACCTATCTGCCACCCCGCTCGGTCATGAGCGGTCTCAACAGAATCCTTGCCCGGTTGGACGGAATCGAAGCCCGCGGGACAACGTGCGTCTCGGACACTTTTCACCAGCTGGCAGAACGGATCAAACGCCGCGGCCTGATCATCATCCTTTCCGATCTGATGGACGAGCCCGACCACGTGCTCACGGCTCTGAAACACTTCCGCCACCGCAAGCACGAAGTGATCGTGTTCCACCTGCTCGATCCGCAGGAGACAGCGTTCGATTTCAGTGATGATGCGCTCTTCGTAGACATGGAAACTGGGGACCGAATTCGGACCCGGCCCTGGCATATCCGGGCCGACTACCGGTCTCGCGTTAAGGCATTTCTGGACACATACAAACGCGAATGCCGCCAGCACCGCATCGATTACGTGCCGATCGAAACATCTCTGCCCTTCGATCAGGCGCTTTACGCATACCTGGCCAAACGCAAACGCATCGGGGGATGATTTGACAATTTTCGCGCTGTGGATGGGCGTCACGCTTCTGCTTCTGTCACTCTACGCCTTCGTGCTTTGGCGTCGAGGCCGGTCGCGCTTTCGGGCCAGGTTGACGTTTCTGTTTCTTCTGTTCGTTCTGACACCCACCATTCCACTGGCCTTTCTCACAGCCAGCCTGCTCACCCGCAGCGCCGACCTGCTCCTGATTCCAGGGGTTGAAACGGCTCTCGATACGTCTCTGGAAACCATCAAGCATCAGGCCGAGGCGCCGGGTCGTCTTTTCTTGCAGCGTACCAGTGAACCGGCAACGTGGACAGAGGAGGTCCTGAAGGCCAACAGCATCGGCTGGGCCGGCTTCTATCGCAAAATCGGGGGACGCCTTCATCCTGAATCTGTTATTTCAAATCGGAACAGCGGATTGCCACCCGACTGGCGCCCGGGCAGGCAAGACATTGAGAACGCTTTCAGAACCGTACGCACCAGCAGTTTGTCGCAAGTGGAAGAATCGGGCGTGCTGACGCTCTACCAGTTGGGCCCCGATTCGAGCTTGGCTGTTGTGGCGTACACAGTTGATCCATTAGTGATGACAGCACGGAGTCAAA
>CAZDVF010000492.1:0-1916 GCA_964508725.1 uncultured bacterium
GGCCACACGGCAGCCTGCTCCGGCGGCCACGAATCCACTTAAAGTCGAGACATTGAATGTTCCGCTGCCGTCTCCTCCAGTGCCGCAGGTATCGATCAGGTCATCCGAGAGGCATGTCACAGGGGTGGCCTTTTCACGCATGGCGCGGGTGAATCCTGTGATTTCTTCACTGGTTTCGCCCTTGTGTCTGAGGGAAACCAGCAGCGCGGCGATTTGAGCGTCGGTTGCCTTGCCGTTCATCATATCGGAGGCGACGTGATACGCCTCATGTTGACTGAGATGGCTGCGGGTCAGCGTCTTGCCGATGGCTTCTCTGATTTCCATCATTATCTCCTCCATGTTCGGCGGAAACTGTACAAACAAAAAAGCCGCGGGGGGATTCCCACGGCTTTTTAAAAATAAAAAAGGTGGGAGTCTGCGTTCAGGTTCCCACCTTTGATTGATTTCAGTTATCCTTCGGTGGTCACCTGCATAAGGCGCACCACCACCAGTTGGTCAGATTGATTTGAATTCGCAAGATATTCATTTTGGCATCCAACTTCCAACAAGAAATATTCGATAATTTCCAATATAACCGTTTTTCTGGCAATGTCAAGAGAAAAATTAATCTGACAGGTCTTGAAGACATCCCCCTACCCCGGATCAAGTCCGGGGCAAGCTCTCAGCAGAGCTGAGGATCCCCCTTCAAAGGGGGAAAAGATTTCCTGCGGTTCAACATGGGAACAAACCGGACAGGTCCTTAAAGCCTGCCCGGTTTCATTCGAGGGGAGTGTTGTCACGCTACGTTGTCAATCGAGACTGCTTCGTCCCGAATACCTCGGGACTCGCAGAGACATACAAATGCATGATGGATATCGAACTGATGCAGCGCGCTGAATTTTACTCCTGCACCCAGCCGCGGCGGAGTCCGACCTTGTCGAGACAGTCTTTTGCATGCTCGTATTCTATCTGTGTGATTCGGCGATTCATGGGCGGCATATCGACGGCCTTGTGTGCGGGGAAATATTGATTCATGAGGCTGATGTAGGTCTGATCCGAGATGTCCTCCGCGATGAAGTGAAGGACGTCCGCAGTCCCTGCGATGTTCTCGGGCAGCACCAGGTGGCGGATCAGGAGTCCTTTTTTTGCGATGCCATCCTTGTCCAACTGTAGATTGCCCACCTGCCGGTGCATCTCGCGGATGGCGGCCCGGTTGGCCTCGGGATAATCCGAAGCGGACGAATACTGTTCTGCCGCCGCCGGATCGCTGTACTTCATGTCGGGCATGTAGATATCCACAATGCCGTCCCAGAGGCGTAGCATGTCCAAAGACTCATATCCCCCGCAGTTGTAGACAATAGGGATGTCAAGCCCGGCTTCAAAAGCCAGTCCCAGCGCTTCCATGATCTGTGGAGCAAAGTGCGTGGGCGTGACGAAATTGATGTTATGCGCGCCACGTTCCTGAAGGCGCAGCATCCGGCGGGCTAGCTCAGGTGGGCCCATGACATTACCATGTCCAAGATGGCTGATGGGGTAGTTCTGGCAGAAAATGCATCCCAGGTTACAGCCGGTGAGAAAGATCGCGCCTGATCCACACGATCCGGAAATGGGCGGTTCCTCTCCGTGGTGCAGGTTGTCCGATGACACGACGAGATCGGCGCCCATACCGCAGAATCCGGTTTCACCGTTGAGCCGATTAACGCCGCATTGCCTGGGGCAAAGGCTGCACGATTCCAGCAGCTTGTTGGCCAGGTTCCGACGGCTCTGGATGATTTCGATTGTATCCAAGGATGTCATGGCTTGGCTGGTTGATTGAGTTTAGACATTCCGTTCTTTCAGCTTTTCTCCCCGGCATCGAGAAAACCTTTCCACTGTCGGATGTGAATTTGTTCATCCTCCTTCCCAGAGATCTGAACCCTGTAGATGTTGACGGCCAT
>CAZDVF010000493.1:0-1906 GCA_964508725.1 uncultured bacterium
CCCACGGTCCATCCGCCCAGCTCTGCGGGCAACTTTCGGGACGCCGTTCCGATGCCGCCCTTGAATCCGAAGCACACAGTGCCGGTGCCTGCGCCCACGCATCCCTCGTCCACCGGCCCCGATTTGGCGGATGCAATCGCATCCCGCACATCGGACGGCTTGACATGCATCCCCCGGATGTCGTTCAGGAAACCGTCGTTGGTCTCGCCCGCCACGCCGTTGACCGAACCGGCCCGTTCGTTGCCGCTTTGGTTCAGCGTGTAACGGACCACGCCTTCCACCGCTGCGGGAATGCTCAGCGTGTTGGTCAGCGCAACAGGGGTTTCAATCTCGCCCAGTTCTTCAATCTGCGTGCTGCCAGCCAGCTTGCCGTATCCGTTTCCCACGTAGACAGCAGCGGGCACTTTTTCCTGATACAGATTGCCTTTGTGTGGAATGATGGTCGTCACCCCGGTGCGGATCGCATCGCCCCTGATAAGTGTCGCGTGCCCCACCAGCACGCCATCGACATCGGTGATGGCGTTCCATTGTCCTGTCGGCAAGATCCCGATCTCAACGCCAAAACCGCGCGCCCGGCCCCGTTCCTGCGCCGTTAAATCGGGACACGACGCGAGACAGACCAGCATAATCCCCATTAAAAAAATGCGTTTTGAAAAATCTTTTTTTCCCCTTGACATTGTAATCCGAAATCTCCAAATTGGTTGTGACACAGGTTATAATCCCTGCACATTGGCCTGTCGCACCTATAAAGAGCCATCAATATTTAAAAGGGAGCTCGTCTCTGGCGTGTATTACAAGCCTCCATTGAGTGGACGTAAAAAGCGTACAGGAGGGCACCCACCGTGTCTAACACGGTTCTTTATAGCCTGGGCTAATTTGCAGGGTTTTTTTTGCCCCTGCGTAGAAACGCAACCGCATCTTCCTCGCTCTCGGTAATCGGAAAGTACGTATCAAGCCGCATCCTCTGAAATAATTCCCGCATCAACGGAGACAATCCCGATATCACCATCTGACCGCCGTCCTGCCTTAATCGATCCCAAACCAGGATAAGAACACCCACACCCGCACTGTTCATCAGCACAACCGATGAGAGATTCACAACCAGCAGCCGTTTTCCTTCATCCACCAAAAGCAGCATCTTCTCCCTGAACGGTTCAACCACACTCTGGTAGAGCTTTTCCTCTCTGACGTGAATCACAGTGATTCCGTCAAGTTCCTGGATGTCAAGCACCGGTTTGTCCATGATGTCACCTTCTCAAAATATTGCGCCTCTAAATTCACGATCCAGACTTCGGTATTGAATAGCCTCGCTGAGATATTCGGGCCGGATGGTCTCAGATCCCTCCAAATCGGCGATGGTGCGCGACACCTTCAGGATCCGATCGTAAGCCCGGGCTGAAAGCCCGAGGCGCGTGATGGCCGTATGCAGCAACGCGTCGCAGTCGCTATCAATTTGGCAAAACCGGCGGATGGCCCGTGTCCCCATGTGCGCATTGCTGAACACGCCCTTCAGATTTTGAAAACGGCGCAGCTGGATATCGCGGGCCGCCTTGACCCGGTTACGAATTTCATGGGATGATTCGCCAGTGGCCTCTCCTGACAGTTCTCGATACTTGACTGCCGGCACGTCGATGTGGATATCGATGCGGTCGAGAAGAGGGCCTGAAATGCGTGACCGGTACCGCTGGATCTGTGGTACAGCGCACGTGCATTCATGGGTCTGACTGGAGTAGTATCCACACGGACAGGGATTCATGGCCGCGGCCAGCATAAACACGGCGGGATAGGTGACTGAAACGGCCGCACGCGAAATTGTCACCCGGCCATCCTCCATGGGCTGGCGCATGACTTCCAGCACGTTCTTGCGGAATTCGGGCAGTTCATCCAGAAAGAGAACACCGAAATG
>CAZDVF010000494.1:0-1891 GCA_964508725.1 uncultured bacterium
ACTCCCAGTGCGCTTTTCCGATATAGTATCGCTCTGCCATAAAATTTGTCTTAATCCAGTTTACTAACACTGATTAACAGAAATGAAAGGATTGAAGCGCGAAACTCTCTACATCACTGATAACGGCAACACGGGCATCGAACATTATCTTAAATCAGTATTACCGTCAATTCTCTGTTATTGCATTTTAAAAATCAAGTGACCCCAATATATAAAATGATGTCTTATTTGTCAAGTAAAAAAAGGGTGTAGCCTAAAAAAAAATGTACTTACTGATAATCATTATAAGTTATTCTTAGGATTAATCCCCTTTTTTTGCATAAAATGACTCAAACAGAGCTGTCAAGCCTGTAAATGTTTCTTGAACGGCATTCGACATAGGGGCCAGCATATGCAGTGTTCCAGGTTGAATCCCGATGAGATATGATTCCTTTCCTTTCTGCTGAATCACATCCATTAATAACGTGATAGGGACCTTATGGGTCGTAAATGATGAGGTAAACGACTGGGCATCATCGTTATTGAAGAGTTGGATTGAACCCGGTTCACCGCTGAAATGGGTCGCGTCCAGAAAAAGAATGATGCGGATTTCTTCGCGCTCGACAAGATCGAAAACAATCCCCTCGAGAGTTCGGCGGTTTTCTGAAAAAACATTCTGTGGAAACTGATCACACAGCGCCTCGGCGACACCAATACCAATTCCGTCATCGGCGCGATCGGAATTCCCCAATCCGATGAGCGCGACAGATGCAGGATCGCCGCATTCTTGCAGCAAGTCGCGGACCGATCTCTGCATCAGCGGCGAATTTCAATCATGTGGGTTGAACAGCTTATGCACGGATCATACGCCCGGGCAATGACCTCGCATGCGTGGCGAATAGTTTCATCATCAGCCTTCTGGGTGACAAGGTGATCAACGGCCTTGCGCATGTACTTTTCACAATCAGCCAGATTTTGACCCGTGGGAATCACAAAGTTGGCCTGCTCCACCAAACCCTCTTTGATCCGATAGTGGTGGTACAGAGTCCCCCGCGGGGCTTCGACAGCCCCCACACCCTCTCCATCGGACCGGGCGGGCGTAACAATGGCCGGATCCTCTTTCAGTTTGAGAATTTGATCCACACATCTGGGAATCTGTTCCAGCGCCCAGACAATTTCAATGGCTTGCGCCAGATTGTTGTAAATCGGGTTGCGAAGCCAGCGTGTATCCCAGTGTTTTTTGTATAGCGCACCGGCACGCCCTTTCAACCGGTCTCCCAAATTGTTGACGCGGGCCAGAGCCCCTACTGTGTAGGATTTTTTCTTGTAGTGACAATGCTTGGCCGACGAATAGGCAACGCAACGTTCGTTGGTCAGCTTGGCGTACCGCTCGACGTCCACCACATCTCCGGTGGAGATTCGGATCTGATCGCCGACCAAACCGTACGCACCGTCGCCGGGCTCACAGCACATGAAAACCGTCTCTTCCTCATAAAAATCGGGCACCTCCAGATCGGCCAACAGCTCGACACCCTTTTCTGCAAAATCGAGCCACTTTAGGGATTCGTCTTTCAGTTCAGTTAAAATCGCCATATCTGGAAACCGTCCAAAACCGCCGACTGTGGGATTCTCGCCATGGATCATCCGTCCGCTGGTGACCTCCATGACGTGGTTGGCAAATTGTTTCAGGCCGAGCGCCTGTGTCACCTCGTTGCTGAACTTGTCGGTCATGGCGATGGCCGACGGATATCCGAGAAAATCGGGCAGGGCCAGAACAAAGACGTGAAGAGAATGGCTCTCGAGACATTCGCCCAGATGCATCAGGCTGCGCAGCCATTGCACCTTGGGCGGCACACCGATGCCCAGCGCCTTCTCCAGGGGTTCATAAGCCTCGGGGTAGAGCAGCCCCCTA
>CAZDVF010000495.1:0-1887 GCA_964508725.1 uncultured bacterium
ACAACAACGGCATCTCCCACTTCATCGAGTGTTGCGAGGGGTACGACCGGGTGCTGGACATGGAATCTCTGGGCGGCAAGGTCCGCGACACAGATGGGCTGTTCACCGGCGCTGAGTTCAGGGACGACGCAACCAAACTCCTCTTTGCCTACGACTATACCAACCGTTTCACCTTGCGGATTTGGGGCACGACGTTTAAACCGGCACTGGCTCGCGCGTGCAGGGATCTGGGTGTCCAAGTTTTTGACCGCACCATGGCGGTGTCCCTCCTTACAGAAGAAGGAAAGCAGGGCGGCCGGATTATCGGAGCGACGGGTTTCAATGTCCGCACGGGTGCGTTTTACGTGTTTCGATCCAAAGCCACGGTTTTGGCCATGTCGCGGCCAACACGGGTGTGGCTGTTCAGTTCGGGGCTTCCAGGCATCTCGGAATTTCGTCCGCCCCAATGCACAGGTGACGGGCATGCCATGGCATGGCATGCCGGCGCGGAATTCACCATGATGGAGAAGGCCATCAGGGCCGAATGGTCGGGTGAGCGGTCGTTTCCTCCCTATGGCACGGGCAACAATCACAACACCTGGTTCGCCTGCTCGATGGTGGACGCGCATGGTCGTGAAATTCCGTGGGTGGATCGGGATGGCAAGAATCTCAAGACTGTGTCTGAGCGATACCGTCCCGCGCCAGGGCAACACTTTTTCCTCAAAGGCGGCGGCGAGCCGGATTTCCCCATTTACGATTATCAGGGGCCGGACACTCTTTCTGTTGACGCGCTGCTGAAACAGGGATTCAAACTTCCCTTTTATGCGGATCTTTCGACCATGCCCGAGATGGAGCGGAAGGCAATCTGGGGACTCATGGTGGGCGAGGAGGGCAAGACCAAGATTCCCATTCTCAAAAACTATACAGATGCAGGATTCAATCCCGAGACTGACTGGCTGCAAAGTTACGGCACAGGGTGGAAGTCGGGCGCGTTTCTGCCGCAGGAGCGGCAGTACTTTGGCATTCCCGGCGGGCTGATGCACGACTGGCGCCTGCGGACCAGTCTTGAAGGTCTGTATGCTGCCGGCGACCAGCTTTTCGCTTCAAACTGTCACGGGCACGCCGCAGCCACGGGCCACTATGCAGGACGCCATGCATCCAACTATGCGAAAAATGTCTCTCATTCCGAGCCGAATGCCAGACAGATTCAAAGCGAGCGAGAGCGGATTTTTGCTCCAATTCAACGCACTAACGGTATTGGATGGAAAGAGCTGAACAGCGGAATCGCCCGTCTCATGCAGCACCACTGCGGCGGAGTCAAAGAGGAGGGCCTCATGCGCACGGGGCTGAACCTTCTCAAACGTATGCAAGAGGATGATGTCCCAACCCTTTGCGCAAGGAATCCCCATGAGCTGATGCGCACTCTGGAGGTGACGAGTATCATGCATGTGGCCGAACTGATCCTTCAATCGAGCCTTGCGCGAGAAGCCAGTTCCAAGTGGCTTCATTTTGAACGGTCTGACTATCCGGAAATTGATCCACCCGACTGGACCGGATTTGTCACGGTTCGCCAGAAAAACGAACAAGTGATTCGCGGCAAAAAGTCACTGGATTTCTGGGGGGACATCCGGCAGCATTACGAAGAGACGAATCCCGAATATGTGAAGGGGGACCGGCGATGAATACAGTGAAAGCTTGCGCGGTCATTGAGCCGGCTGCGGCCACGCCTCTGACGTTTGATACAGATCTCTGCAACGGATGCAACCAGTGCGTGGAGATTTGTCAGGTGGACATCCTGATCCCAAATCATGAAAAGGGAAAGGCTCCCATTGTGCTGTATCCTGGCGAATGCTGGTACGGAGGATGCTGTGTGGCGATCTGTCCATGTCCCGGGGCTATCCGGCTGAA
>CAZDVF010000496.1:0-1882 GCA_964508725.1 uncultured bacterium
TTTTTCTTCCGGTGATTGTTGATGAGCTGAACAGCACCATATCCACTCTGGCCGGCGATCTGGTGCCGCGCATGGAAATAAAAGCATTTAACCTGGAAGATCCCAAATCCAGGCATTCATTTTGCAAAGGCAGCCGGACAATGATTCCCGTACCCATGTCGGGCAGGCATATCCCTTACGATCTGATGAAACGCATCGGCATTGGTATTTCCAAACTGGGAACAAGTCAAGCTGTCAGCATCGGCGCTTATGCATTTGCATTGGATAAACTGGATGCGTGAATACTGCTTTGCTTGTTGTTTTCCATTGACATTCACGATAATAATGTTTAAAATCCAGTAACAATCAAGACGAATCTTTGGGGACGATCTGGATTCGACGGGAGCATTGGAGCTGAAGAACGCGTGCCCAGGCCCTGGAACCTGGCTAAACCTCCGGGACAATGATTAAATGGCAACGATTACTCGTATGCTTTGGCCGCTTAACTTTTAAGCGACCCGTTCCCTCGAGACCTTCCGCCTGCCGAGGTCTTGTTGGAACGTCGATAATGGCGGGCTGGTTGATCCACTTGCCTGAGGAGGATCAGCGAGACATTTCAGGCTTAATCGCAGCGAGCCCTGTCTGCCGGGCACCTGCGATGACATCCAAAGACAGACTACGCACGTAGAGGTCTTCAGTATCGTGTTTTCGGACGTGGGTTCGATTCCCACCGTCTCCACACACAAGCCAGAGGGGAAAGCGGGGTCTTTCCCCTTTCTTTTAATCAGCACCAGGAAAACTGTGTGTGCTGGTTTCCCAACTGTCACAAGTCAAAGAATACCCGATAGCTTGTCCAGCACAACGATGACATGTCCCCTTTGTGGATCGAAAGAACTCGCGTATCGCTTTACGGCGCACGACTATCTGGTCACGGGAGATCCCTTTTCGGTCCTTTTCTGTCCAACTTGCGATCTGGGCGTTACTGATCCCCGGCCACCACTGCATCAGATGGATCAGTACTATCAGTCGGAAGCGTACATTTCGCACGCCGGCAGCAGCCGCGGGCTGATGGAGCGCGTCTATTTTCTGGCGCGGCGCATGACCATCGCCTGGAAATGCCGGCTCGTCCGCCGTGCATCCAAAAAACGTGGTTCGATTCTGGATGTCGGCTGCGGCTCCGGCGCCTTTCTGTCAGGCATGCAGCGCAGAGGCTGGCGTGTTCTCGGCATCGAACCCAATGACAAAGCCAGGCAGATAGCCATCCGTGACAGGGCGTTGGATGCCAGAGAGCCATCCGCGCTGGAATCCTTGCCATCCGATTCGGTTGACGTGATCACGCTCTGGCATGTGCTGGAGCACATGTCAGACTTCCGGAAGGCGTTGAAAGATTGCCTGCGGCTATTAAAACCAGACGGAAAGATCCTGATTGCTGTACCCAATCATCGTTCTTCTGACGCAGAATATTATGGTCCTGATTGGGCTGCCCTGGATGTTCCACGCCATCTGTTTCATTTTTCTCCCCCAGCCATGGCATTGCTTTTTAGGCAGCAATCCCTCGATTTGATGGGCAAACGGTTCCTTCCTTTAGACGGATTTTATATCGCTTTGCTCAGTGACGGCAATCGTCAAACGCGATGCAAAATTTTTCATGCTCTCTGGATTGGTCTTCGTTCATTTGCCCAATCTTTATTTCACGTGGATCAGGCCAGCTCAGTCCTGTTCATTGGCCAAAAAAAGGAGCAGTCCGGCCGATTATTTCAATTGACATTAAAAAATTAATTTTGTATTTTTCAAAAATTATTTATGACCTCCTTTGATTTTATGAATGAATTTGATTCGGTGGGAACAGTGAGGCTGGAGAGCGGGTGTTATGACCCTTGATCATACTTAAACTTCCAGGAAT
>CAZDVF010000497.1:0-1881 GCA_964508725.1 uncultured bacterium
TGCTGTCAAGATAGGCGCGATACACGCCTGTCCTTGAATACCTCTGTCAATGGCCTGCCTGCGCACTCAGCCTGCTTCCACCCGGTCAGGTCTTCAGCCACGGGATTCATGAAGGCGATCTTTCCCTTCGTGTCCGTGGCAATTACTCCGTCGCCGATGCTTTGGAGCGTGGCGTCGAGCCAGGCTTCACGCTCCTTGAGTTGTTTTTCCATCCCGTGCTTGAAAAGGGCCATTTCAATCACAGCTCTCAGCGCATCGGGCTGAACAGGTTTGTAAATAAAGCCGTAAGGCTCGGTTTTTTTGGCTCTTTCCACGGTCGTTTTATCGGCATTGGCGGTCATGTAAACCACGGGCACATCGTAAAGGGCATGGGCTTGCCCGGCGGCTTCGATCCCGTCCGTCTTGCCCTTGAGCTTAATGTCCATCAACACCAGGTCGGGTTGAAGCGCCGCTATCTTTTGAAGCGCGTTTTCTCCTGAAACCGTTATCGCCGGAACATCATATCCCAGATTCATCAGGATGTATTTAACATCCTGAGCGACGATCGTTTCATCTTCAACGATGATGATTTTCGGCCGGGCCATTTTTCTGCTCCTGTCAAAGCTGTTTGACGTCCCAATTCAATGAGGTGTATCTTTTTCATCGATCGGTAATCGAGGAGGTGGATTTCCAATCGCGCTTCGAATAGTCAGCAGTTTTAAATCGTGCTAATTTTTTAAATATAGTCTCAGCATTCGGCGGTCGTTGCAGTTGTCATTAAAACCTGTATCGTCCTGAATCAAGTTGACAGTTTCAGCGGGTGCCTTTCGTGAAGTGACTCAGCGGGAATTGGCTGTTTGAGACGCATGCGCCAAATGTCATGAGAGAAAGTATACACTATTTCTTGAGAATATCAAGCAGATTAAAAATAAAAACGCGCCCAGATTTCCACTTTTCGTTTGAATTGCTTGCCGCCGTATTCGGTATCATTTCCGCCAAAGAACAGCATCGGCCAGAGCAGGACCTCGAAATTGGTGTAGGGTTTATAACTCAATCGTGGTGAGAGAAGAAAACTGTGGTCATTCAGATTGTAAATGCTGAATAGTGAAATTGAAGAATAAAGCCAGGCAAAAGGTTCGGGCTGTGTCAGTTTTACATAAAGATAGTCACGCATCAGTGTTTTGGTGCGAAACGTTGTTGTCATATCATGTTTTGTGGCATTGATCAACTCAGGCAGATCACTACCCAGATTGGTCTCAACCCAATCCTGATATGCGCTGAATTCATTTTTTGATAAACCAGAATTGTTGTGGTAATATTCAGCAATCAGTGTCGTATTGAATCGATTGAGGTAACGCAGACCCAGAAGATAAGAAACGCCATTCATTTTCTGACGTGAAATGATTACATCCACAATCCGGGTTTTTATCTCGTCATACGCGTAGCTGATCTCCCCATGTATTTCCAGGTTTTCCCGCAGATTGGCTGAAAAATCGAGTCCCATCCGCAAGGGCTTATTTTTTCTGAACACGGTCATGAGGTCGATGTCGATGTTTTTGAATAGAAAATAGAGCTTGAGCGCGGCGCCGATTTCATCCGCAGATCCGAATTTATCATTGACTGTGGTTGAGGGTGGTAGCAAAGCTGCGCTCAGAGACATATTTTGCAGCAATTCGGAGGAAAAACTCCTGTTGTAGCTGATGTAAACGGATGATTGTCCTGCCAGGGCCAGGTCTGGATTTTCCGGATCTTTCTGGGCATTCACATAACCCACGGGGTTAAAAGCGTATCCTTTCCCCCAGTTGAAACGGCGTTTCCCGATGCTCATACTCCATCGCGGCGAAAGATTCAAACTGCCGTACAATTCAAAAAAGGATGAAGCAATTGGTTCCTCCCTGGTAT
>CAZDVF010000498.1:0-1861 GCA_964508725.1 uncultured bacterium
AACCAGCTGGGTGTTTCACAGATTGACGGACTCCTGCTGGATTTGGGCGTTTCCTCATTTCAGATTGACACACGAGAGAGGGGATTCAGTTATCAGATGGATGATACGCCCCTTGACATGCGGATGGACACCGAATTGGCTGTGACGGCCGAAGACATTTTATCACACTATTCTGATCAGCGCTTGGCGGATCTTTTTTTTTATTATGGCGAGGAGCGACGATCGCGGCAGATTGCGCGACGTGTTGTCTCGGCGCGAAAGCTGACACCGCTCCGGGTTGCAGGAGACTTGATGCGCGTCATTCGGCAGGCGACGCCACCGGCCAATCGCGTTAAAACCCTGGCCCGTATCTGGCAGGCCCTTCGTATCGAGGTCAATGACGAGCTGGGTCAATTACGTGACGCGCTTGTGAAAGGGTATCAGTTTTTGGCGCCGGGTGGGCGCATGGTTGTTTTATGCTATGAATCTCTCTCAGACAGAATGGTTAAACGCTTTTTCCGCGGGGAGGAGCCGACCTATGAGAGGGAATCTCCCATGCAGCCATTCGCACGTTACGCCATGACTCCTCTCACGCGGCGTGTGATGCGTCCCGATCCTGATGAGGTCAAGCACAATTCACGGGCCAGAAGCGCACGGCTACGGGCTGGTGAAAAAGGGGAAGAAAGGCGCGAAGTCTGATTCATCATGATTCAATCCATTGAATGGCAGCCAGCTTTGGGGAAGAAGCGCTGTCGATTATTCTGAAGATGTGAGTGCAATGGGAAAGAGGAAAAGGAAAACAAGCCAGAAGAACGCCTGCGTTTTACTGTGGCTGATGATTGTCAGCGGCTTGATCGTTGTCTATTTTTACGGCACTGTCCATCTCACCTTTGTAATGCAGGACAATGATGCGCTGAAGATCAGGCGCCAGGTTTTACAGCAACAAGTCGATAAACTTGATGTCCGCATCAGTCAACTCAGAAGTTACCAGCGTATTGTGCACCTCGCAAGTCAGCAGGGTTTGGTTTTTCTCAAAGCGACAGACATTGAAGATTTGACAGTCGATCTTGAGGGCATCCAGCAGTTCGAAAGCAAGCAGCGTCCGAGTCTTCGCATCGCCGGTTTTTTCAATCTGCCAAAACTGAAGAGAAAATTGAGCCAACAAGAGCTTCAGGGGAGGGGCGATGTCGAGGCTGAGTAGGCACTACGGAGAGGTCACCAAGATGGAGATGCGGCGGCTCCGCTGTCTGGGCGGATTTTTCTTTGTTCTCCTTTTAGTTGTGTTGTTTCGGGCTTTCGTCATTCAGGTCTGGAAGCGGGAGCCCTGGAAGGACCTGGCGGAGCTTCAGTATGAACGGCGTGTCAAACTCACGGCCAGCCGTGGTATTATTTATGACCGCAACATGAGTGTTCTGGCCATGGACCAGTCCGCGTACGCACTGGCCGCTGATCCTACCCAGATAGATAATCCAGAAAAAATGGCAGAGGTTCTCTCCAATGTGCTGGGCGGTGACAGGTCCAGTTACCTCCCAAAACTCAAGCCTGAAGGCCACACTTCATTTGTCCGGATTCACAAAGAGATCGACGATCAGCAGCGGAAGACCCTTTTTGAAGCGTCCTCCCGGGGGCTCATTCTGGTTCGTGAAAAGAAGCGTATCAGGCCATACGAATCGTATGCGCTTCCAGTATTGGGCGTGACAGATGCGGCGCATCGTGGCGTAGGAGGCGTTGAGCAGGCATGTGATGCATTTCTTTCAGGCAAGGATGGATGGGCCGTGTACCAAAGAGATGCGTTGAATCGCAAATTTCCGTCGCCCGATTATCCTGTCGAAGAGTCGCGCGACGGGTGTCATGTCGTGCTGACTCTCGATCATGTTTTCCA
>CAZDVF010000499.1:0-1847 GCA_964508725.1 uncultured bacterium
ACCCTAGCTCAGCTGGTAGAGCAGCTCACTCGTAATGAGCAGGTCGTCGGTTCGAGTCCGACGGGTGGCTCCAGGAAAACGCGAGGACAGGGTGCGTCCCTGGCTTTTTTATTTTGAGGCGACACGGATGCAAGTCAGATGGCGAAATATCATTATCATCAGCATGCTTATCCCTTTTGTGCTGTGGGCCGAAGACGGCCGGTCAGGTTTTGATTTCCTCCGTTGGGATATGGGCGCCCGGCCTGCCAGTATGGGAGGCGCTTTCACGGCTGTGAGCGGCGACTTGTACGGTCTGCGATACAATCCGGCCAGTCTGGTGGGTTCCCACAATCGGGATGTGTCGTTCACCTATCTCAATCATCTCTTCGACATCAACTCAGGTTTTGTCGGATTCAATCAATCGATCGGACGTTTCGGCCTGATGGGACTCGGCGTTTTTTACACCCATTACGGCGAGATGCGCCGAACCGATATCACCGGAGAAAATCTTGGATCTTTCGCCCCCATGGATTTGGCTGTGACTATGGCTGTTGCCGACAGCCTTCCGGGTGGATTCCAGTATGGCGTCTCTCTCGAATACATCTATTCGCGTATTGATTCCTATTCATCGAGCGCCATCGCCGGCGGCGTCGGCCTGATCTACCATATTCCATCACAGAACATGAATCTGGGGCTCAGCGTGACCAATGCAGGCGGCGCATTGAGCAGTTTTGTGAAAGTGAAAGAGAAATTACCACTGACGTATCGATTGGGTGTTTCCAAACACTTGGCGCATCTTCCCCTGCTTCTGAACTTTGATCTGATCCGCTACCAGTATGAAGAGAGCGGCAAGTTGGGTGGATTTTACTGGGCGCTTGGGGGCGAATTTACGCTGTCTGAATCCGTTTACTTGCGCTGGGGTTACAATTCCCGAGGCAGTGAAGAGAAGGTTGGCGCGACAAGTGATCGATTTGCGGGCGTCTGTTTCGGTCTGGGATTTCGATTTGAAGGTTACCAGGTTGATTATGGATTCAATGCGTTTGGCGTGTTGGGCGCCAGGCATTTTTTAACGGCGACAATTCCGTTGTCGCGTTAATGGTTAATGACAACATGGCGTTTGATCGTTTTGGCCCCTCGTCCTGCGGGGCCTTTTTTATGTTGCGCGTCTGTATGAGATTTCGTACTTTAATCCAAATTGTCCGCTTATATTGAGTCGATTATACGAGACGACGAACCCACCAAGGGAAACGCGGACTTCGCCGTTTTTATGTGCGGCATTGTGATGTGAGGTAATCCACAGTCTACGAATGGAATCAACGACCCGGAAACTTCATGTCCTGTTTCTCAACTCCGCTCGACGATGGGGCGGTAATGAGAAGTGGGTCTTCATGGCGACGGAGGTCCTGAAAGAGGATCAATCTGTCTTCTTCGCCTATCGGAAAGAGGCTGTGGGCGCGCGTTTCACTGTGCCGAAATTCCGGTTCCCGTTTGTCAGCGAGGCGGATCTGGTCACGCTGTGGAAGCTCGTCCGCCTGATTCACAGAGAACAAATCAATGTGTTGATTCCTTCCAAACCGAAAGATTTTTTTCTTGCGGGAGTCGCCGCGCGGCTCACGGGCAAGAAAAATATCCTGCGCCATGGTCTGGTGAAAGACTTGAATCATTCCCCAATTTATAATCTGGTTTACAACAAACTGGCCGACGGCATCATTGTGAATGCCGAAGCGATTCGAACGGCGCTCCTGGAATCGCACTATATGCGTCCAGAGAAAATCCGAGTCATCTACAACGGTGTGGATTTGGAGAGAATTGAGAGACTGAAATCCTCTGGCCCCCCGGTTGCGAAACCGTTTCCGTTTTTTGTCTGT
>CAZDVF010000500.1:0-1833 GCA_964508725.1 uncultured bacterium
GAGAAAAGGAAGTAAACATGGCGATCGACTCTGCCCTGGAAGCGCGCATGACCTGGTCGGAAATGAGCTGGGAAGCCCGAGCCGCTATCTTCCTGAAAGCGGCCGAACTCTTGGCCGGACCCTGGCGCGCCACGGTGAATGCCGCAAACATGCTGGACGCAAGCAAAACAGCATATCAGGCGGAAATCGATTCGGCCTGTGAGATTATCGATTTTTATCGCTACAACCCTTACTACGCTCAGGAAATTTATAAAAACCAGCCGCTGTCTGCCGATGCCTGCTGGAATTATGTGGAACAGCGTCCCCTCGAAGGATTTGTCTTTGCTGTGACGCCGTTTAATTTTGCTTCAATTGCAGCTAATCTACCCACGGCGCCGGCCTTGATGGGGAATGTCGTGCTCTGGAAACCAGCGTCCTCTACCGTGTTTGTTGCTCACACAATCATGCAGCTTCTGAAACGCGCAGGCTTGCCTGACGGTGTGATCAACCTGGTGCCGGGTCCCGGCGGATCAGTAGGCAATCCGGTTATGGCCAGTCCGCATCTGGCGGGTATCCACTTTACCGGATCAACGCCGGTTTTCCAAAGCATGTGGAAAACCATCGGCGAGAACATCGCATCGTACAAGTCGTATCCGCGCATTGTGGGTGAGACAGGCGGCAAGGATTTCATCTTCGCCCACGCCTCGGCCGATCTGGACGAACTGGCCACGGCCATCATCCGCGGCGCTTTCGAGTACCAGGGACAGAAATGCTCGGCTGCTTCGCGGGCCTACATTCCGCAGTCCGTCTGGCCGAAACTGAAAAACATGCTTGTGGATCGGATTGGCCAAATCAAAATGGGCGACCCCCAGGACTTCACCAGCTTCATGTGTGCTGTCATCGACAAGGGCGCGTACGAGGATATCACCGGATACATCGATTACGCGAAGAACGCATCGGACGCTGAAGTCATCACCGGCGGGACGTACGACGATGCGAAGGGATACTTCATCGATCCGACCATCATTCTGACCACAAACCCCAAATTCAAGACCATGGAAGAAGAGATCTTCGGACCTGTTTTGACCATCTATGTCTATTCTGACAGCCAGTACGAGGAGACGCTCAGGCTCTGCGATGAGACGTCTCCGTATGCGCTGACGGGTTCGATTTTCGGGCTCGACAGAGAGGCCGTTCAGGTCGCTTTCAGGGCCCTGCGCCACGCCGCCGGCAACTTCTACATCAACGACAAGCCCACCGGCGCAGTCGTGGGTCAGCAGCCCTTCGGCGGCGGTCGCGCCTCGGGCACCAACGACAAGGCCGGCAGCATGATCAATCTGCAGAAATGGGTCTCGCCGCGCACTGTGAAAGAGAACTTCGTGCCGCCGAAAGATTTCCGCTACCCCCACATGCAGGAGTCGTAGTCCACATTCCTCTGACAGACAGACAAGACCAAAGTGGTATCAAAGGCCGGGAGGTGACCCTTTCGGCCTTTTCATTTGACGAAGAATTCGCTTGATCTTGCTTAACAGGATGTCTATATTTTAAATTGTAAATGCATCCTGACACACATTTTTTGATTTAGCCCCGAAGGGGAGGAGGCCAGTATGTCAAGAAACAAGCGGCTGCTCCTTGTGTATTTTACGACGTTTGTCGCACTGAGCGGCATCCTGCTCAGCCGGTGCACGTTCAAGCTTCCCGATGAGCCGCCATCGTGGGACGTGTCGTTCGTGATCCCGTTGATCAACAAGACCTACACCATGCTTGATCTGGCCGACGATTCGGACAACATCTCCATCGACCAGCAGACTGATGAAGTGATCCTCACGGTCGATAAAGACATCAAGACCATCG
>CAZDVF010000501.1:0-1833 GCA_964508725.1 uncultured bacterium
CGTCCAGTTTAGGATCGAGAACCACTGGCAGAGCCAGTGGTTTGAAGATCAATCAGGTGAGAGGCAGAAACGCGCCGTTCTCGTAAATCAGCGTCCCGTCCGCCCAGATCTGCCCGCCATCCCGCATATCCTTGAGCATGTCCCAGTGGAGGGCCGACTGGTTCTTCCCGCCGGCCAGGGGGAATCCCCGTCCCAGAGCGATGTGAACCGTTCCGCCCATCTTCTCATCCAACAGCATGTTCTTGGTGAACCGGTCGATCTGGTCGTTGGTGCCGATGGCCGCCTCGCCCGCGTACCGCGCGCCTTCGTCGGTTTCCAGCAGACTGTGAAGCAGCGCCTCGCCCTTGGCAGCCCGCGCCTCCGCAACGCGGCCCTTTTCGAAGCGGAGGAAGATGTCTTCCACCTCCTCGCCCTGAAAAATCCCGGGATAGGTAAAGCGGATCGTCCCTTCCAAAGAATCTTCGACAGGACTGGTGAAGACCTCGCCGTCCGGGAAATTATTCTTCCCGTCACAGTTGATCCACGTCCGCCCCTCGCATCGGAAAGTCAAATCCGTATCGAGGCCGACATAATGCATGGTTTTTGTCTGGTTGAGCCGGTCGCAGATGGTTTGCTGTTTGGTAGACAGTTCACGCCAGACCGTTACTGGATCTTCAGTGTCAAGATGCATGCATTGGAAGAGAAACGCGGCATACTCATCTTGGGCCATGCGGGCTTCCTGGGCCAGGGCAGGCGACGGCGCGGCCGTGCCAACCCAGCGAAACGATCCCTCACTCCACCGCCTCATTATTGTCTCGACCACCGGCCTGCGCGCTTTGATCCGCCGCTGCTTCTTGCCCGCGTCCACGCCGGTCAGCGCATGAGGATTCAAGTCGGGAACCACGACAATATACGCGTCCACCGTCTCCATCTCGTGACGTTCCAGAGGATCGGTTCGGTCGATCTGATGGTCCTGCGCGAATCGGTAGAAAAGGTACTCCTGGTCTTCGAAAGACATGCGGACGCGGGGATGCGCGCCCGCGCGCAAGACTTCGGCAAACAGCGCCTTGATGAGCGGCTCAGATGCCGTGGATCCGGAAAGAAGCACGCTCTCATCCTTATTGACTTCAGTGGAATAGTGAACCAGCACGCGGGCCAGCTTCGCCAGCGGTGAATCGTTCCCTCTGAGTGGTTGCATCGTAATTCTCCTTCCTGATTTTCCGGACTATTCCATCAACAATCTTGCGGAACAACTCCCGCCTCAGGGCAGGATGCGTCCGAACACAGTCACGCCCGCCGTCACAAACTCGCGCCAGGTGGATCCGTCACGATATGCGTGGAAGCGGATGCCCGGCGACAGCGCTACGCGAAACAGAAGAGGAATATCGAGTGAAAGACCGGCGAACGCGCCCAGGTTGGTCTTCCAGTCTGTGATCTTTTGACCCAGGATGGACAAAGAGGCGTGCGCCTGATACAGGCCGCCGCCGATATCGTAGTGGATCGGTCCGGCGATGCGAATGTGATCGGACAGGTGAACCAGCAGCAGCGCATTGTTGAACCGAATGAGCCGCGATGGTTCGGTGTCGATCAGGGGATACGAAGCTTCGGCAGCAAATGTGTGGCGTCCCAGCCGGAGGAACCGGACGGCCACACCCAGATTGACCGCGCCATCCATGCCCTCTTCCAGCCCGGCTGCCGGGAGAAATCCGCCGGCGTGAATCCCGACCTGAAAGGGAAACGACACGCTGGGGACAGATAAACCAGACGTGGACTGCAGGGGTGACTGCTCTGCCGGAGTATACACAGATGTTGGAACTGTATCGGTTTGCGCCTCTTGTGAAGGAGGATCTTCCG
>CAZDVF010000502.1:0-1826 GCA_964508725.1 uncultured bacterium
ACGTGCGCGAGACCATTTCTTTCCCGCGGTTGATGCACAGGCTCAAACCGTAACGGGTTTGTGAGTTGGGTAGGATGTAAGAGAGAGTCTGACACGTTTCATTTCAGCCTTAGGGGAGGCGAAGATGATTCATCCATTGTTTAAAAAAGTGTTTGCGGCGGCGGTTTTGACCGCCGCTGTTTGTATGGTGATGCCTTTGTCCGCAGTTGTCCGGTCAGATGTGGCGGTCACCCGAACGCACGATGTGGTGACAGTCCGCGGCGCGGATCTGCCGGTTTTTCTTGGCCGTCCAGTGGATGAAATCCACGTTTTCCGATATCTTTCCGCTTCTACCGAATGGGAGCAGATCCCCTTTCAGATTGACGAGATGGACGGCCAGTCCACTTTTTTCGGCGCAAAGAACGGGACGTTCGATCCCTCGGACGTCATTTGCTTTCTTGCAACTGATCTGGGCGATTCCACAGCGCCCACCCTGTGGGTTGATGATCAAGCGGCGCAGGATGCAATCCGATACCAGCTTGCTGTATCCGATCCGCTGAATCCGGGCGCGAAGGGCTGGGTATCCGTTTACACTTCCGCCAGTCTGCCTGTTTTGAACCAGATGTACGTTTCCTATGCATCTCAGGATGACCGGGTCGAAACGGCCATCTATCAGGTGATCCACGGTTCCAGTGGCGTTCAGGAATCGATGCTGCTGAAAACCGATGCGGGCGGAGACGGGCTCGACTTGATCGACCGCCAGAAAATGCGGCTGGCTCTACGTCTTAACCTGGGACTTCTGGGCACTCGGGATGTCACGATCAAGGAGCAGATGGACGAATCTGTCAACATTGTACCCGGAGTCAGTCTGCGCCTCCGTGTCCGGAAGAAATCGGTTGAGATTGCGGGTTCGGGCGCGGTGCGAATCCACCGCCGTGTGATTCTTGAAGCGCTGGTCCAAAGCAGTCTCATCGATGACATCAGCCACGATTTCCCCTTTGAGACGGTGTATGCGCCCACGTTTGCCGAGTGGTCATTCAAAAACCAGGCCCTGCCGGTCATCCAACAAAGCGGTTTCTCCGCAGATGTTCGCAGCTTGCGTTTGTCTACCGATTTGTCCGGTCACAGCGTGGGCATGCGGTTTCTCAATCCTTACAATCCCGACGGCGCGGTCGTCGATCTGCTACCAGAGCAGAACCTGGATACTTCTGTGGACTGGCCCGGCTCAAACTGGTATCTGGTGACTGCTGATCCGGCAAATCCCAACAGTGTGGCGCAGAGCGCGTCTTTGCTGACGGTCAGTACGCTGGAAGGCCCTCCTCTGGGCGGTTCGCCCAGCCTTTACTACAAGGACTATTTTTGGCGCGATGGCAACGACACAGGTGACAAAATTTCATACGGGGATGCGGGGGTGCAGGTGACGGGCAGCAAGCTGTCGGGCGTGATTCAGTACTCGAGTTCGACGTTTTACATTCCGGCGAATCTCGATACGACCGAGGCCGGCCGTCTGTATCGCCAGGTTCTGCATCCGCTTGAAGTGGCGGAACTTGAGGAAACGTTCGTTCGACAGGTGGCGATCACAGTGGACACCGATCCGTCGGGCCTGACGTTTGTGGTTGATGACACACTCCACACGGCGCCGCATACGTTTGTGTGGATCGAGGGATCTGTCCATTCACTGCATGCCGATTCTATCCAAAATCCCTCAGATGGAACGCGCTGTCTGTTTACATCGTGGAGCGATGACGTCCAGCGCCGCCGAGATTATGTTGTCCCTTCCGCCGATGAGACGGTGACAGCGCAGTTCAATGTCCAGCATTTCTTATCCACAGCACAGAGCCCAGAAG
>CAZDVF010000503.1:0-1821 GCA_964508725.1 uncultured bacterium
CCAGTTTCTCCTGCGCCAGAATGGCGATCGATCGGAGCGGCCCTTCGAATACCGGTCGTTCGGGCACCGATCCACGCATGGCCAGGACGGCCCGGACAAGCGTCCTCTTCACAAAGCGTGTGGCTTCACTGGGCATGCACGCCCTTCCGTTTGTCAATTTTTTGCTGAAAATATGACTCAAGGTTGTCGATCATGCCGGTCACAGTAAACTGAGTACGGACCCGATCCAGACCTGCCCGGCCGTAAGAATCCATAGCAGATGGATCGCTGACAAGCGCGTCGATGGCATCGGCCAAAGCGGCGGGATCTTCGGGCGGCACGATCCGCCCGGTCTCACCGTCACGCATCAGTTCGCGCACACCGTTGACATCGGTGGCTACAACAGCCTTGCCGCAGGCCATGGCCTCCATCACAACGTTGGGCATTCCCTCGAACAGAGAGGACAGCACAAAAAGGTCGCATCCTTTGAGTAAGGGATCGATGGAACGCTGGTATCCGATCAGGTGGAAGTCATCCTCCAGCCCGGCCTGCCGGATGCGCCGGACGAGGCCCTCTTTGAGCCGCCCTTCGCCGGCCACGACAAACACCAGGTCCTGCCGTCTCTGTTTCAGGACTAGCGCCGCCTCAATAAGAAAGGAAAATCCCTTCTGCTCCGAGAGTCGTCCGGCGCTGAAAATTATTTTTTTGCCGGGATAAAGCATCGTAAAATCTTGGGATCTGAGGCCGGACTTGTCCTCCACACCATTGTACACCACGTGGACAAAATCAGGCGAAAACCATCCATATCCGTCGTATGCCCCTTTGATCGAAGCCGTGTTGGTCAGAACGCCGTCAGCAAAATGCTGCAGCGTCCACTTGTGGCGCAGGCGTTGGCCGCACAGCTGCACACCATGCCGCGCAATGATCACAGGTCCTCCAATAAGTCGGGATGCCAGACCGGCTGTCCGGACGTCCTTATTCAGGTTGCAGACGAGGAGGTCAATCTGATGCGAACGGAAAAATTGCGCCATACGCCAGACCTGGACGGGACTGTAATCAATGCACACATTCCAGGCCTTCCGGGCAAGGCCCGCCCGGTCCGCCTCGTCAAGCAGCCTGGAGCCGCTTTGCCCCGCGACGAAAACGCCATGTCCCCGATCAGCCAATCCGCGGGCAGCGGCAATCATCCATTTCTCGCCGCCTCCGAACTTTTTCCTGCCGATGGAATTCACGAACAGCACGTTCATCGCAGGTCAGATCCTCTCTTCGGTCGGATTGGATACAACCGGTCGCACACGTCCATTCACCACCTCTCTGCAAAACGTGACCAGCTCGTCCCGCATTCGATCCAGGGAAAACTGACTGAGGATGGTTTGGTATCCTGCTTCGGCCAGCCGGACTCGCAATCCATCGTCGCGGTACAACCGTGAGAGGCTGCTGGACAGCGCCTCTCTGTCGCCCCGACGGATCAAGAGGCCATTGATGCAATCGCGAATGCATTCCCGCGTACCACCCGCGTCCGTGGTGACGACCGGGCGTTTGAGAGCCATAGCCTCAAGCAGCGCATTGGAGATGCCTTCGTTCACGGAATTGGCCACGTACACATCGCACAGTGCGACATGAGGATAAGGATTTTCAAGAAAGCCGGTGCAGACAACCTGTGCGCCGATGTCCAGATCACGGGCGAGCTGCGCCAGTTCTTCGGCCTTCTCGTCCCCCGGACCGATGAATACGAGCCCGGCATCCCCGGCGTTCTCGCGTCGGATAAAATTGGCGAACCCATGGACAAGATCTGTGACGCCTTTCCGTTCTGTCAATTCGCCCAGTCCACAGACAAAAAAC
>CAZDVF010000504.1:0-1803 GCA_964508725.1 uncultured bacterium
CCACCGCTATGCGGTGAATTCAAAGCCACCCGCTTTGCGGGTGGTCGTTTACTGTTAAAGAAGTAACTCACTTTCGGGCCGATGGACAGAAATGTATTTGATCCTCCGGACATTGACGTGTGATTCATAATAAAGCTGCCGCCGACTGCGAAATTAGGATGGAATGATGAAGTGCTGAATACTTGAAATCATATGATATGTCACAGCCCTTTTACTTCCTCTCATATCTCCGCCCTGGCTGACATAACTTGCACTGCCGGCAACAATAACACTGCCCTTGTCTGTTGCGTAGGTTTTCTGAGCGATTGCATGTTCTGAAAAGAGAATGAATAAGCCGAGCATTAACAGAGTCTTCTTCATAGTGTGAGCCTCCTTTGACAGATTGAGTAAAAGTGAGGCCCCTGGATGATGATGTCGGATGATGTGGGCGCTAACAGGGCGTATGATTTGTGTTATGCAAATGTAATGGGGAATGGGGTGAAATACAAGGAGAAATTTAACTGTTTACCTCGTATGGAGGCTGTTTTTCCTTGATTGTGTGGATCAATTTGAATACAATAGACCATGTCTATTTAATAAAGTGTCGGGTTCCAATTTCCAAAAGGGAGGTGCCATCATGCGTATCCGAAACTGTTTTGTGCTTTTTCTTGTTCCCCTCTTCATACTGGGAGTGCTGGCTTGCGGGGAGAAAGCGTCCATCTCCGAGGGCAATCGCTATCAGGATCTGGTTGATTTCTTTCGCGAATGGCGCGCTTTTCAGAAGCCCCGGTTTGTGAACGGCGTGCCGGATTACACGGCTTCGGCCATGACTGAACAGAAAAGCCGCATTCCGGTAATGTCTCAACGCCTGTCCGCCATCGACACCACAGGCTGGACCATTCCCCAGCGGGTGGATTATCATATCGTTCGCGCGGAAATCAATGGTCTGGCATTCGATCATCGCGTGTTGCGGCCCTGGTCGCGCAATCCGGGTTTTTATGCGGTGATTCAGATGTCTGAACCTGATGTTCCTTCGCGGGAAGGTCCGGAGATTGACGGTGTCTTGAATGTCTTTGAGCACAAATTCCCACTCAACGAAGCGTCACAAGCCATCTTCAGAGAGAAGCTGGCTGTGATTCCTGAAATCCTCTCACAAGCCAAACAAAACCTGGTGGAAGAAGCCGGAGACTACTATCTGTTTGGCATCCGCCAGAAGAAACGGGAGAGCGCCAGTCTGGCCGGATTGGCAGAACGGTGGCAACAGAGCCATCCTGATTTGGCCGCTCTTGCTCAGAAGGCCAGGTCTGCGGTCGATGATTTTGCGGCCTGGCTCGAAACGAAACATGAGGGGATGAAAGCCTATTCGGGCGTCGGCGTGGACGAATTCAACCGGTACATGAAAGACGTGCATCTTGTACCCTATACGTGGCAGGATCAGTTGGACTTATTGGAAAGAGAGCTGGAACGCGCATTGGCGGCGCTGAAACTGGAGGAACATCGAAACCGGCATCTCCCGCAGCTCAAGCCGGCCGGATCGTTGAAGGCAATGCAAAAGCTGTATAAAAAGTCTGTTGCAGAACTCATGCATTTTTTCAGGGATGAAGACATTTTTACAGTCCCTGATTACATGCACCTGGACGATGAAGTGCGTTCTTTCACGCCTTCAGAGCGGCTGGATTTCTTTTCCCATATCAATTACCGACAGCCTTTGCCGCTGTTGTGCCATCAAGTCCACTGGCTTGAAAAGCAGCGGGAATTGCGCAACACACATCCCATTCGCGGCGTTGCCCTGCTGTCGAATATCTGGGACAGCCGGGCCGAGGG
>CAZDVF010000505.1:0-1799 GCA_964508725.1 uncultured bacterium
TAGCTGCTGCAAAGATGCCCGCCAGCATCAGACCCCGTAATCCTGCGGGGATGTGGTTAACGATAAAATAGGGCATCACCGCATCACTCCGAACGAAGTGTTGCCCGCCCAACAGCGCCTTGATGAAAAGGCCGAGGAGAAGAAACAGAAAAAACTGAAACCCAACCACGACGCCGCTGGCAATCATGGCCTTCTGCGCCGACCGCTTGTTGCGGCATGCCAGCACCCGCTGGACCAGAAGGTGATCAGTCCCGTGCGAAGCGAACGAAAGAAACGCCCCGCCAATAAGTCCCGAGAAGATGTTGTACGATTTTAAGACGCCGGGAGAATCCGGTTCAAATCCCGTAAAGAGGATCTTCAAATCAGCACGGGGTATTTGACTGAACAATGTTTGGACAGAGACACCCATTTGGCTGGCGATGAGAAAGAATCCTGTCACGGCACAGGTCAGGTAGAGCGCCAGTTGCACCGAATCTACCACTGCCACCGAGCGCAAACCGCCGTAATACGTATACGCCAGGGTCGCTGCGCCGATGACAAGGATGGAAATGCGAAGGTCCCACCTCGTGATAACAGAAAGGGGAATGGCCGTGGCAAAGAGGCGCACACTGTCGGCCAGCAGGCGTGTGACGTGAAAAATGCCCGACATGATGCGGCGGGACCCAACATCAAACCGATTTTGGATGAAAGCATACACCGTCTCGAACCGGCCCTCGAAGTAACGGGGGATAAGCAATGTCGCCACCAGCACACGACCGGCCATATACCCCAGCGCAATCTGGAGAAAGCCCATTCCCTGAACGTAGGCCAGACCAGGCACGGAAATAAAGGTCAACGTGCTGGTTTCTGTAGCTACAATGGAAAAGCAGGCCACCAGCCACGGAATGGAGCGGTTCCCCAGAAAGTAGTCCTGCACCGTTTTAGCGCCGGAAAACCTGAGCCCGATCAAAATGACGACGGCCAGATACGCCATGACAACAACAAGGTCAGCAGTCATAGAGATGGTATGCTTCCTTCAGTTCGGTGAAACGGATTTCGTCATCCTGCCAGTAGACACGGAGTTCATCCAAAGATGCGCCATTGAGAATGGCGGTCCGGATGCGGTTGCTTCCAGTCAAGAGGTCGAACGCCGGATGACCCGTGTTGAATTCGTAGGCATCCTCGCGGAAGACCAGGCGCTCTCCCCAGAGCGTTTGGACGGACTGGATCACAGCCACGCCCGTAAGAAATGGCCGGAAAGCGTCCCGTTTCGTGACATGGATAAATACGCCGCCGATGGTCTGGCCGGCCCACTTGTGGAACGTTGGCCGGAACCAGACTGGACGGAACACAACGCCTTCCAGATGTTGTGATCGGAGCGACTGTGCAAAGGCGTCCGGATCGATAAAAGGCGCGCCGAACAGCTCAAACGGTGTGGTCGTGCCCCGCCCCTCCGAGAGATTCGTTCCCTCCAGCAGGCAGAGTCCGGGATAGACCAAAGCCGTCCGCTCTGTGGGCATGTTGGGCGACGGCGGAATCCACGGCAATCCTGTTCCGCGGAAAGACATGGCGCGCAACCATCCGGACATGGAAACGACAGTAAGTTGGACATCCAGCTTCTCGACATCGCGGAACAGCATGGCCAGCTCGCCGGCCGTCAGCCCGTGCCGTACCGGAACGGGAAGAACGCCCACGAACGATTCGAATTCTTCGGAAAGCAGGGGACCCTCGACAGTGACGCCCCCCAACGGATTGGGCCGATCGAGCACCACCATCTCCAGATCGCGGCCCGCGGCCTCGCGCATGAAAAGCGCCAGTGT
>CAZDVF010000506.1:0-1797 GCA_964508725.1 uncultured bacterium
TCTATTTTTTACCTCGGTCGAGAGAGGCGTCTGCGCCGAGATTCCCAGAGTTCTGAGCCGGATAAAATCGGGATTAATCTGGTTCAATGTGTCGGCAGTCTCATCCGCGTGCTCGCGCCAGAGATTGCGCCCACCCAGACCGGGCATGATGTATTCCGAAAGTTCCAGTCCCGCCGCTTTGGTTTTCAAGCCTGCCCGGAGATGCATTTTCTTGTCTGCACCTTTGTGGATCAGCTTCAGCACAGCGTCGCAACCTGATTCCAGCCCGATGTGGAGGCGCGTCAGACCGGCCTTGTAAAGAGCTTTCAGGTTATCGTCTGTTATGCGGGCCACAGTGTGAGACCGGGCGTATGACGTGATTCGTTTTAGCCGAGGGAACCTCTCCCGCAGGCGCGTGAGGATGGCAATCAAGTCTTCAGTTTTGATCACGAGTGAGTTGGCGTCTTGCAGAAAGACCGATTCCATATTCCCTGATGTAACCCAGTGGTACGCTGCTTGAAACGGAGCTGATTCGGCCGCATCAACATTCCGAAGAATATGCTGCAACGGGCCAGGCGGCATTGTGCCATCTTCTGACCGTAATCCTATGAGAGTGTCGGCATACCGGGCCACAGCGTCGATATCGTGCAGCACATCATCAACAGGCCGGATGGAGAATGCAGTTCCCTTGTACACAGGACAAAAAGTGCACCGGTTCCACGGGCAGTTGCGCGTGACGCGGACAAGCAGGCTGTCGGCTTCGTTTGGTGGGCGGATGGGACCCTGTTCGAAGGGTGAGAGATGTTCGGTTTGGTTGATGTCAGAAGGGATCTTCACACGTTACTCTGGAGGTTGAACCAGGTTCTCAATTCACGGTAATAGGACACAAGCCGATCTTGTCTATGATACGCATGATAATGAAAATCTTGAGGATAAGGTATTGATCCAGACGGTGAGAGTCAAGATTTTTTTTGAATGGAGAGGGCCACACTTATTTGAAAAAATCTCGCTTCAAGCTGCCTGGAAAACGATGCAATGATGCAGGTATTCTCAAGATGAAGATCGTTTTCGCAGACAGCTTTTCAGCGAGATCGATCATGTATTCCTAATCAGTTGGGTTACAAAGTCACCTCTCGATTTCCGTGCCTCCCAAGAACAGTTTAAGGTCTTGTTCAGGACAGACGTTGGCAGCCCTCGCTGCAGTGCGCTGTGCGCGGAATAGTAAAGCGTTTCATACAAGTCACCTCCTTTGCCATTCATTAAGGCATATTGAATGCCGTCTTGTTGTGTTTATACACAGCAGCTCTTCCGCTGGTTCCCGAAAGTCATTCTTAAGTTGTCCTGTACATCACAATTGGTGCTATTTTTCAGCCCAGTTGCGCAGCTCGCGCTTGATTTTTTCTTCGATTTTCCGGCCGATTTCTTCCCACTCACCCTCTTCCTTCGATTCATTGACCCAGTCCTGGATGCCCTTCTTGATCTTCACTTCAACCTGGTCTCCGATGGCTTCCCAATCTTTTTCGTCGGACCGTTTCGGCTTTTTCATTTTTTGATGGCAACTGCCGTGAAGAATAATGGCGGCGCCCAGGAGAAATCCGAAATCATACCATGTACCTGTATTGTTGGTTTCATAGATCCGTACAGTGTCGCTGAACAGGCTGATGATGAATGTGACAACGCAGATGAATCCGTGCCAGAGTCCGATCCAAAAGCCGGCGGGATCAGATACATAGCGGGTGTTTCCTGCCGTACATGCGGTCAGAATCGCCAGGATGATGACAACAATCCACACACTCTGTTTTTGTTTGTCAATTTGCA
>CAZDVF010000507.1:0-1774 GCA_964508725.1 uncultured bacterium
AGGGGCGCGTCACTGCGCGGATCAGGTTATGGATCTGTTCGGTTGACGCAGACCAGTCGATGCGGTTATCGCCAGGAAGGCGCTTGCATGTATATGTCGCCTCCGCGTCACTGTTGGGCAAACGCGGCGCTGTCCCGCGGATCAGCCGGTCCACGTTCCGCTCGAGCAAGGTCAGATACGTCCCCGTCACCCGTTCCATCACATCGGTGATGGTCTCGTCGCGGCCGATTGTAACGGATTCCTGATCCACGATGGGACCGGCATCCACCCGGTCATTTATGTGGAAGAGGGTGACGCCTGTGCGATCTTCACCGTTTATGATGGACCAGACTGTCGGTGCAAAACCACGATACTTGGGCAGCAGCGCATCGTGGAACACAAAACATCCAAGCCGTGACCGGGAATAAATATGCCGGGGAATAAGATACCGCCAACTCACAGCGAACATGAGATCCGGCTCTATGGACTGCCAGAACGTCCGCCATTTGTCACTGCCGGCGCGTTTGGATTTGAAAAACCGCCCGCCCAGCGCTTCTGTGCGCTCTCGGATGGCGTCACAAAAAGGCGGCTCATGCAGCGCCTCCCGAAAACTGAAAACCGTGAATTCGGCTTCGGGAATCAAACCGTGGAGTTTGTCCAGAAAACGCAGGCCCCGCTGCGTCGCGCAAAAAAGCACGATGTGCATGACTTAGTCCGTCCGTTTCTGGGATGAAACCTGCTGACCGATCACATACGTGGGTCGGTCCATCAGGCGGAAATGAATGCGCGACAGGTACTCGCCGATGATGCCGATGGCCAACAGTTGCGCGCCGGAAAATATCGAAATCGTGGACGCCAGAAAAGGAAAGCCGGGCACGCTGGTGCCCTGGATGAGAAAGCGTCCGATGATGTAAATTAAAAGTCCGAATCCGAACAGGGCCAGACCGAATCCGATGCCACTGACGATCTGCAGGGGACGCAGGCTGAACCCAGTCAGCATGTTGAAGGCGTGGTTGACCAGCTTGCGGAAGGTGTAATTTGAGACGCCTGATTTGCGTGGCTCATGTCGCGTCAAAACGGACGTAAAATGTCGCGCGCCCCAAGTGAGCAGCACATCGATGGAGAGAAACGGGCCCTGGTACGCCTGAAAGGCTTCTCGAATCGGTGTGCGGAACGCGCGAAATGCACTGACGATACGCGCCGTCTCAGCGCCCATGGTGCTGGCCAGCGCCAGCTTGGTCATCCGCGAGGCCACATCACGCCACAGTCCGTGCTGCTCTTTGTCGGGTTGGCCGTAGACCACGTCGTATCCTTCCGCCAGCTTGTCCAGCAATTTCGGGATCTCTTCCGGGGGATGCTGGAGATCGTCATCCATCGTGACGATGACCTCTCCCGTGGCTGCGCGGATGCCGCAGAGCAGGGCGTTGTGCTGTCCGTAATTTCGCATCAGACTGAAACCTCGAACTGAAGGATGCGCTTCCGCCAGTTGCGAAACAACCGGCCAGCTTCCATCTATGCTGCCGTCATCCACAAGAATCACTTCGTATCGTTGGGACAAAGCGGGAAGGACCTGTAAAAGCTGATTGATCAATTCCTGCAGGATCTCCCGGCTGTTGAATACAGGAATCACAACGGATACTGAATCCATTTCACTCCTCATTGGTCGCGGACAATTTTTCGAAAACCAAGATACCAAAACGCTGGTCCGGTGTAATAAAGGGCTGGTGCAGTTGACGGAACTGTTCGGGCCGCTCGGTGAAATAGGTGTAGGGCACCTGTTCATGATGCAGGTTTG
>CAZDVF010000508.1:0-1741 GCA_964508725.1 uncultured bacterium
CCAGGTGAATAGGCCGTAATGTTACGCCCATCCTTGTGAACAGAAAAATCTTTCGAAATTTCCGCTATCGAAAAGGGCAGCAATTGAAGAAGCGCTGTTCGCCCAGCCAAAGACTGGTTGATCGTCTGGGACATTTCAAAGTGCTGGCTTCCCGTAAGAATAAAAAGCCCGTTTTGCTTCTTTTCGTCGACAAACTCCTGAATATAGGACTCCAGATCCGGCGCTCTTTGGATTTCATCAATAATGGCGCCATCGCAATATCGTTTTAAAAAAGCCCTCGGATCGCTTTGGGTAAACTCACGTGTATCAGGAGCCTCAAGATTGACATAATCTTTTTCCGGAAAAACAGCGCGGACAAGGGTCGTTTTACCTGACTGCCGGGGTCCCATTACAGTCACAACAGGGTATTTCTGAAAAAGGGATTTCAAATATGAGGAAATGTGTCTGTCAATCATGCGGCCTAATCCTGTCAATCCAGTGCAAAGATATAATACAGTTTGAGGACACAAAAAGATAAGCTGAATTTATGCAAATTGCAAGTCAAACATTCAATTTGCATAGAAATGGGAGACTGGATTGCTTTATCTGATATGATGCCGATGCATGGTATGGATTCTCACACATCAATCAGCGCCCGGATAAACTGGTCGCCTTTCAGTGTCCCGTAAAAACCGTCTCGGACCGACACCTCGTCGTAAGCTGTCACAACATCCGGTGTTTCACCAGGACGATAGATCACAAACGGCACAGGATCGTGCACATGTGTGCGAATCTCGCACGGCGTGGGATGATCCGGCGTCAGTGCGATGGCTACATCCTCTGCCATTCTCCCGGTCTCTTCAACAATCGTTCGGACAACGCGCTGGTCCAGGTACTCGATGGTCTTGATTTTCAGGTCCGCGTCGCCCTCGTGACCCGCCTCGTCGCTGGCCTCGATGTGGAGGAAGACCAGATCCACATCGCGCAGGGCGTCAAGAGCGGCCCGGGCCTTGCCCTCGTAATTGGTGTCGTGCAGGCCTGTCGCTCCCTCCACGTGGATGTTGCGCATGCCCGCGTAAACGCCGATGCCGTGAATCAGATCCACAGCAGAAATGACAGCGCCTGTAACGCCGTAAAGTTGCTGGAGCGTCTGCATTTCCGGTTTGTGCCCCTGCGCCCACGGCCAGATCGAATTGGCAGGGTCCTTTCCCGCTGCGATCCGCTTTTTATTGACGGGATGATCTTTGAGAATCTCCTGCGAATGGAGGATCAGCCCGTTGAGGATGTGCGCGGTCTCCTTCCCTTTGGCCGATGTGGACTGCACCAGTACGTCGCGGAAGGGCGTCCCCGGCACATCGTGGGGCGGCGTGCAGGCGATATCAGCCGAGCCGTCTTTCATGACCAGAAGATGCCGGTAACTTACGCCCGGATGCCAAAAGATCGTCTCAGTGCCGAGCGACTCATTAAGGCTCTCGATGAGGATCTTTGCCTCTTCAGACGTAATGTGACCCGCCGAATGGTTCTTGATCTTGCCGTCTTGAATGCAGATCAGATTGCAGCGCATGGCCAGATCATCGTCAGTGAGGCGGACGCCCATGCTGGCCGCTTCGAGTACGCCTCTGCCCTGATACACCTTGCGGACATCGTATCCCAAAACTGCCAGGTTGGCGACCTCGCTGCCCGGCGGCATGTCGTCGGGAACAGTTTTAAACAAACCTGTCCTGCCGCGGGTGCACAGCGCATCGATGTTAGGTTTTCTGGC
>CAZDVF010000509.1:0-1732 GCA_964508725.1 uncultured bacterium
CGGGGCCGGCTTGAGATGAAGGTCCGAACCGGGGGTGTTTCCTGCCACGGATCGGCCCCGGAGCGGGGTGACAATGCGATCACCAAACTCGCGCCTGTTATCCGCGAGATTGACATGTTGAACGGATCCCTCTCCAGCAATTCGATACTGGGGAAAGGATCCATCACAGTGACGGACATCCGGTCATCCGCGCCGTCGCTGTGTGCTGTGCCTGACACTGCCGAGATCCATCTCGACCGCAGGCTTACTGATGGGGAGACGCTGGAATCAGCTGTCCGGGAGGTCGAACAGCTGTCGTCTGTTCGGGCCGCCGGTGCAACAGTCTCGGTCCCCTCGTATGACGTTAAAAGCTATACCGGAGCGGTTTACCATACCGAAGCGTACTATCCCATGTGGCGTATGGAGCCAGATCATCCCATCGTCCACACTGCAATAGAAGCATGCCGATCCCAGTTTTCCGCCGATCCAGATGTAGGTGTCTGGACGTTTTCGACAAACGGTGTGGCGACAAAGGGGCTCCACGACATTCCGACCATTGGATTTGGCCCAGGTGAAGAGGTTCACGCCCATTCGGCCAGAGACCAGGTCCGCGTTGCCGATTGTTTGAAGGCCGCGGCCTTTTACGCGGCGTTTGTGCTGGCCTGGCAGGCGTCGTCCGTTTGATAAAACTGCGACCTTGAAAGTTCCGACTGCGTCACAAAAAGAGTCAATCACTTTGAGAATAAAATAAAAGGGGAGGCAATGATGGATTTGAAAAAATACGCGCTGAGCGCTGTGCTTCTGGTGTTTGTGATCTTGGCGTGTCAGGCACCGCAGGCAGATTCACCGCTAATGAAAGTGGAATATCTCACATCCGAGATGACGGCCAACCTGCCCTTTTCCGATGCTGTGCGCGTGGGGAATGTGCTGATCCTCTCAGGCCAGATCGGGAATATTCCTGGCGAGATGTCCGTGGTTCCCGGCGGCATGAAAGCCGAGGCAAAACAAGTCATGGAAAACATTAAATCTGTGCTTGAGAGGTACGGATCGTCCATGGACCGCGTGATCAAATGTACAGTCATGCTGGACAACATCAGCGAATGGGCTGATTTCAATACTGTGTACATCACCTATTTCCCCGATCACAAGCCGGCGCGCAGCGCGTTTGCAGCCTCCGGCCTGGCTATGGGCGCAAAGGTTGAAGTGGAGTGCTGGGCAATGGTGGAGTAGGGCTGCCTGGTTCAGACGTGCCGGCCCGGAAAAAACATCGAATCTCATCGGAGCAAGACCCGGGATTCTACGGATAAAAGGGATTCTGTTCAGGTGATGCGTCGGCGATCCGGGCACCCGGGGTGCGGATCAAAATTTCTGCCGGCTTAAAAAGCGGACGGGTTTCCCTGTCGAAAGGAGGCTGGCTATAGCCCTTGAAATAACGCGTGGACGAAAGATGACCCAAACGACACAGACTTCTCAAATAACACGAGAATCCCTCTTCACCATACCACCGAAAGGAGGCTCCGAATGAAGCGACTGTTCTGTTTTTTGCTCGTCCTGACCTTGACAATTTCGGTTGCCGGAGCAGAGACGGAAACCATCACCGACAAGACCGCCGGTATGAAGCGATTTGGCGGTTTTATTCCATTTTACTGGGACCAGGCCGAGGGCAAGATTTGGCTGGAGATCGACAAGCTGGACAGCGAGTTTCTCTACTACAGCTCCCTGCCTGCCGGATTGGGCTCCAACGATGTGGGAC
>CAZDVF010000510.1:0-1725 GCA_964508725.1 uncultured bacterium
GCATGCGCATTGATCTGGGAGGGATCGCCAAGGGTTACGCCATCGATGAGGGCGTGCGTGTTTTGCAAGAAGCCGGAATCAAAGCCGGTATTGTCGAAGCGGGCGGCGATCTGTGTATTTGGGGCAGACATCCGCAGCGCGATATGTGGCGCATCGGCATCAGGCACCCCAGAGCTGATGCGGCAACGCTTTGGGCCGCATTGCAAACCGGTGAGGTTAGTGTGACCACGTCGGGCGATTATGAGCGTTATTTCGAGGTTGAAGGCAAGCGATACCACCACATCCTCGATCCCCTGACGGGTTTTCCGGCGTTCGGATGTGTCAGTGTGACCGTTGTAACCGAACGTGCCATGGCAGCTGATGCGTATGCCACAGCCTTGTTTGTCATGGGACCTGATGCCGGCATGATGCTTGTCGAAGAAACCGCTGACGTCGAGGCGATCTTCCTGTATGAGATCGATGGCGCATTGCAGTATCGGATTTCTTCGGGACTTCAGGATGCCCTTGAGATTTTTGAGGTAGAATAGAGTTTTCGAGAGACTGATCAAAACAGTTTTTCAGATCAATTTCTCATCATGATGGACTCTCTATCCGAGATCCTCGTATCGTCCTTCATTTGTCGAATGATTGCGGAGGAAGTTCCATCCTTCTCCATATGGATTAAATTGACGAGAGGATAAGCACATGCCCAGAACACTGGTTACCGGCGGCGCCGGATTTCTCGGCTCCCACTTGTGTGAATATCTGCTAAACCAGGGTCATGATGTCATTGCGATGGACAATCTGATCACAGGCAATGTTGATAACATTGTCCATTTGCATGGCAAACACTTTTCCTTCATTCATCATGACGTGACCAATTATATTTATGTTGATGGCCCCATCGACTACATCCTGCATTTCGCTTCGCCTGCAAGTCCTATCGATTACCTGGAATTCCCCATTCAGACATTGAAGGTGGGCTCGCTGGGCACGCACAAAGCTCTGGGATTGGCTCTGAACAAGAAGGCGACGTTCCTGCTTGCCTCGACATCAGAAGTCTACGGCGATCCGCAAATTCACCCGCAACCTGAATCGTACTGGGGATTTGTCAATCCTGTGGGGCCGCGGGGCGTGTATGACGAGGCCAAGCGTTTCGCCGAGGCATTAACCATGGCGTATCACCGGTTTCACGGTGTGGATACCCGCATCGTCCGTATCTTTAACACATACGGACCCCACATGCGACCCCAGGATGGGCGCGCTATCCCAACTTTCGTGCCCCAGGCTTTGCGTAATGAACCAATCACGGTGTTTGGCGATGGCAGCCAGACACGCAGTTTTTGTTATGTCTCGGATCTGGTGGAAGGAATCTATAGGCTCCTGATGTCGGATATTCATAATCCGGTTAATATCGGCAATCCTGATGAAAAGACGATTCTCGAACTGACAGACACCATCCTGAAAATTTCCTGCAGTCAAAGCGACATTGTGACTCGTCCTCTTCCTGTTGATGATCCCAAAGTCCGTCAGCCGGATATCACCAGGGCTCGGCAGGAGCTGGACTGGGAACCCAAAGTCAGTCTGGAAGACGGTCTTGCCATGACGATCGACTGGTTTAAAAAACGTCTCAAACTGACGGACGAAAGGGCATCATAGAGAGGTTGAGAATCGCATGCCCAACGCATCCGCAGACAATACAATCCAAGCGTATCCAGCGCGTCGTATTCTGATCATCCGGCTGAG
>CAZDVF010000511.1:0-1701 GCA_964508725.1 uncultured bacterium
GAGGGCTGAGCACGGTGTAATCAACAGAGAAACTGGTCTCGCCGCTTCTGGCTTCTTCCCTTGCCCTCCGCAGGCGCCCTTCCCACCGAATGGTCAATCCGCGGCTGCTGAATGTCGACGCATCCCGGCATACCTGGAAGTTGAGTTCCAGCGTGACGGGATCGTCGTCCAGAATGCGTTCATCCGGGCAGTTATACGAGCGCGATGATATGAGCACGATGACGATGAGTCCCAGTAAAACGATGTGGATGGCGTTTCGTTTCATGGCGCCTCCCCTCTGTTCCAATTTAAGTTGATGATTTCTGTTGCTTGTTAAAACCACTGTTTCTGAAAAATCGCCTTCCGGTTGGCCCAGATGTTCTCGCTGGCCGAACAGATGGATTCAGCTGTGTAGTCCTCAATGCGCAACAGCTCGATGCCGAACTGTGAGAGGTTGGGAATCAGGAGGTCTGCAGCCTGAAAGTGCCACCATTCACTGGCCAGGTATTTTCGATTCTCCAAACGGGTGAACGGTTTGCGGGGTTTGATAGGCGCGAATCCGTGCGCGGCGCACAGTTCGGTAAAGTTGACGAAGCGGTCCGTCACACGTTTGGAGAGATCCTTGCCGCTGTTCCAGTTCGACCACCAGACAGCTTTCACACTCCGCTCTTTGCCTTCGGACGCCCGGCACCAGACAGTCCATCCGCCGTCATCCGTCCGAGAAATCACATACGGATCCGTCTCCGGCTTGAAGAAACCGGAGGTCACTGCCAGATCAAACGCCAGGCCGGAGTAGTGCATGGACTTGGCCGAACGGTTGGTGTTGACATCCGCATTCAGCGGGCGTTTGCCGCCGGCTGTGGTGACAACGCCCCCCAGATCATTCACGTCCTGTTTCAGCGCCCTGTAGCGTTCGGCTGCGTCCTCACGGAGCAGGAGCTGATCGAATCCTTCCACACCAGGCACGATATCGGCGGCGCACCGGACGAAGAGCAATCCGTGCTGCTGCGTCGTCCAGGGTTCCTGCAAGCGCCACAGCGTTTCGGGGCCAGGATCGCCGTCCACCAGGATGTCAACCTTTTCCTGGAACGCTTCAACGACATCCTCAAAGATGTCATCGGTCAGTTCTCCGGAGTGAGTGATGATTTTGTGGAAGATGAGCAACTCGCTCATCCGGCTCATGTAACGCGAGTCGCGGCCCATGACAGACTCCCGGTTGGTTCATCAACCATCGCAATAGGGGGGGTATGATGCAAAATGCCAAGATGTGTGTGCTCTCTCCCCCGCAAGAGAAAGCGATCAAGTCAGATGAGTGGGTGATGGAGGATTTTAATGGATGCAGGTTGTTACCGAAATATGTTACATGAAAAAAATGACAGAGTCAAGAAAAAAGTGGAGAAAGAACGAGAAATATCCGTGAGATGGACCGAGGTTGTGTCTGCCTGTCGGATTCATCGAAAATATTGTTGGTTCTTCGAGGAATCTTTGGTGGAGGACATGTCCACCCGTGACAGTAAACGGACAACGGTCCACTCCCAACACCGTGGGACGGCCCATGTGTTGGAAAAGAACTCCTTTATTGCAAACAGCGTGGTATCAAATCCCGAAAAGGTTCTTCACGGATTTGTGTGGGTGAAATCGTAGATGTGATTACTATAGAGTCCGGTTTTAAAAACAGGATCGTGTAAGTAAGTAATTTAAAAACAGTATAGTCGAAGAGCG
>CAZDVF010000512.1:0-1676 GCA_964508725.1 uncultured bacterium
GCCGGAATCTGCGCGCCAGGAGGAGGCCGAGTCAGACCTGGTCGATGAGCAGGGTGACACCATGTCATTTACCCAAATCCTACCGGCCGGGCAGATTACCGACGTAATGTATCCGCTGGCCGGGTATACTCTCACGCCGCCGGTCCGGAACAACGAGAGTTTCATCCGGTTTGGCGCCATGCTGACGGGCGGTCCGGCCAACGATGAAGTCAATGTCGCCCTGGATATCAGTGACATCTCCTTCCGCGAAGTGGTCGGCAGGTTTGACCACGCCGAAGTGCCCATCGACGACATCCAGGCCGAACTCGATTTCCCGTCCGAGCTGGACAGTCTGGAGATTGGCGACGCCGAACTGGAGTTTACCTTGCAGGTTGGCGTGCGGCTGCCGGTCAGGGCAGATTTTCGCATCGAGGCAATGGAGACCAGCGGCCTGACACCGCCGCCCATCCTTATCCAGGAAGACATCCCGCCGGCGCCGGGACCGGGACAGATGTCCGAGACAGTCATCGCAATCCCGAATCTGGCCGATTTCATCAACAGCAAGCCCGAGGAGATTCTGATCTCGGGCGCTGTGTTTCTGGGAGACGACGCTACGAATACGACCATCATGGCCCAGGATTCCATCAAGGGCAATGTCCTGTTCCGGGCGCCTCTCATCTTCAAGCTGCCCTCCTACACGGCCAAGACCGAGGTGGATACCATTGAGATCGATGAGGACGCCCGTGACGCCATCCACGACAACCTCATGGAACTGGGCATCGACGCGGAGATCGAAAACCACATGCCTGTCAGCGCCAGCGTGTCCATGTTCTTTTCGCAGACGCGCGGTGATTCCACCCTTTACGATGAAGGTAACGCGGATCTGGTGATCGGACCCATTGTGCTGCCTCCAGCCACGCTGGCGGGCGATACGGCCGAGGTGGTGGAATCTGCTTTCCACCCGTGGATAGAGACCCTGACTAAAGACGCTGAACTGGCCGTGTTTGAGGATGACGAACTCTTTTTTGGCATCCGTTTTGAATTTACCGGAACCCAGGGGAAGATGGCGAAAATCCGGCCAGACGACTACGTTCACGTCAAGGCCGTGGGTATGGCCCGGGTGAACACCAAGATCCCCGAAGATGAAGACAACGGGGAAGGAGGCGGAGCATGAGAACGCATACGATGAAACCGTCTCTGTGCGCTTCCGCCGCGCTGCTGTTCATGACCACTTTTCTGGCGAGCCGGGCGCACGCGCAACTCACAGCCCGCGGACTGGGTATGGGCGGCGCGTACACGGCTCTGGCCCGGGGCGCTCACGCACCGGCATGGAATCCGGCCAATCTGGGCCTGCCTGACAACTCCCGCTGGTCCCTGACCTTTTTCTCGGTGGGCGCACGGATTCGCAACAACAGTCTCACCCAGGATCTGTGGGACAAATACGTTGTCGGCGGCGGCGGCGGTGTCCACTGGAGTCAGCAGGATATCGAGGATATTCTGAGTCACATTCCCGATGGAGGATTCGACGCGGATGTCGGTGCGTCGGTGCGGGCCTTCTCGTTTTCTGTAGGCCGGTTCGCTCTCTCCTTTGGAGCCGAGGTGGGCAGTTTCTTTCGATTTGACAAGTCTTTGCTCCAATTGGCATTGCAGGGCAATGCTGTGGGTGAACGCTACAATCTGAATAACATCACAGGCCG
>CAZDVF010000513.1:0-1622 GCA_964508725.1 uncultured bacterium
CCAATGGCGGTTATCTGGTTTTCAATCTGGTGGACGCCGTCATTGAACAGGGCGTGTGGACTGCGTTGAAACGGACGCTGAAAAACCGGCAGGTTATCATCCAGGGACTGGAAACACTGGCCGGATTCGCCACATCATCACTGAAGCCCGAACCAGTGGACATTGACCTGAAAGTGGTGGTCATCGGAGACGAGCATACCTACCGCCGCATCTATCAGCTGGACGACGAATTCAAGAAAATCTTTAAAGTTCGCGCCGACTTCGACACCGTGATGGACAAAAACAAGCGGGCCGTCAAGCAGTACATGGGATTTGCATGTAAAATTACGAAGGCCGAAAACCTCATGTCCTGCGACAAGACAGCCCTTGCAGCCATGGTCGAATACGGCGTCTGGCTGGGAGGGCGACAGAAGAAACTCTCAACACGGTTCAGCGATATTGCCGATATCATCCGCGAGGCCCACTACTGGGCGTCGGAAGCAGGTAAGAAAATGATCACCGCAACGTACGTAGACAAAGCCATCACAGACCGGGCCTATCGCCTGGGTCGGATTGAAGAACACATTCAGGAAATGATCGACGACGGCACCATCATGATCGACACCCGCGGAACGCAGGTGGGGCAGATCAACGGCCTCTCTGTGTACAGTCTGGGCGACTATGCCTTCGGCAAGCCTTCCAGGATAACAGTGGAAACGGCCATGGGTAAAGAGGGTATCATCAACATCGAACGTGAAGCAGGTCTTGGGGGAACCTCATACAACAAAGGTGTGCTCATCATCGCCGGATACCTGCGCCGCATGTACGCCCAGGACAAGCCCCTCACAATGACCGCATCTCTCTGCTTCGAACAATCGTACGGGGGAGTGGACGGTGACTCGGCTTCTTCGACAGAAATATACGGGATTCTCTCGTCGCTGTCAGGCATCCCCATTCGGCAGGACATCGCTGTGACCGGATCGGTCAACCAGAAGGGCGAGATCCAGCCCATCGGGGGCGTTAACCAGAAGATTGAGGGATTCTACGACGTGTGCCGCGCCAAACGCCTCACAGGCAAGCAAGGCGTCATGATCCCACAAAAGAATCTGGATGACTTGATGCTGCGCAAGGATGTAGTGGAGGCTGTGGAAAAAGGCCGCTTTCATGTTTGGGCCGTCGGTACGGTGGACGAAGGCATCGAGATCCTCACCGGTGTGCCGGCCGGGAAAAGACGGAAAAACGGGACGTTCCCGGAAGGATCGGTGCACGCTCTGGCGGATCATAAGCTCAGGGAATTCGCAGATAAAATGAAAGTGTTCAAATCGGAAGACAACGAAAAAATGTAGGGGCACAGTGCGCTGTGCCCGATCAACTGGGAATAATCATCCGCAGGGGCATGGCCTGCCATGCCCGTCAAACCCATCTCACAAATACAATTCGGAATGTGTAGAGACGCCCCGCCGGGGCGTCTTTCGTTTTTGGTGGGAATCATTTGTAGGAGCGAGCTCTTCCTCGCCCACCCAACTCGATCCTGCCGCACAGGAATCCAATGGGGGCTGTATCAGAAGCCGTTCCCTACGGTTGCCCATTGGCGCATTAATGCATCATTTTTATAAATCCGGTCAAATATTGCCAGAGAGGCT
>CAZDVF010000514.1:0-1609 GCA_964508725.1 uncultured bacterium
CGACGCACATCTGTGTGCTCTTGCTCGCGCGTCGTAAAATCCACCAATCATGAAGTCACAACTTAAAATTGCTGGCTGTAATCAGTCAATGCAGAAACAGACCGGGCTGCTCGATCAGGTACGCGCCGCGATTCGGATGCGCCACTACAGCCTGAGGACTGAGAAATCGTACATCCAATGGATTCGGCGGTTTGTCTGTTACCACGGGAAGGTGCATCCAGGTCAACTCGGCGAAGCAGCCATTGGTCAATATCTGTCCTACCTGGCGATGGAAAAGAATGTCTCTTCTGCGACACAGAACCAGGCCTTGTGTGCGATCGTATTCCTTTACAAGCATGTGCTGAACATGGAACTCGGCGATTTCGGTGAATTGGTCTGGGCCAAAAAGCCGAAACGGATCCCCGTGGTTCTCACACAACAGGAAGTTAAGGCCGTTTTCAATCGTCTTCATGCCGTTCCGTGGATTATTGCCAATCTTTTGTATGGCGCCGGTCTGCGATTGAATGAGTGTTTGAGACTCCGGGTAAAAGACATCGATTTTGAATATCATCAGTTGGCCATTTATGACGCGAAAGGCGCCAAAAGTCGTCGAACACCGCTGCCTCAATCTGTGGTGATTCCCTTGAAAACGCATCTGATCAAGGTGAAAAATTTACATCATCGGGATTTGTTGAGGGGATACGGTACTGTTGAACTGCCTTATGCTTTTGAGAAAAAAAGTCCCTCCTCTGCGAGAGAGTGGCTATGGCAGTATGTTTTCCCCGCATCAAGGATTTCAGCGGACCCCCGGTCTGGAGAATTGCGGCGACATCATCTTCACGAGACGGCCTTTAGCAAGGCCCTCAGAGTTGCATCTCGCCGGGCCGGTGTGCAGAAACGGGTCACCAGTCATACGTTCCGACACTCTTTTGCTACACACTTGCTTGAAAATGGTTACGATGTCCGCACGGTGCAGGAGCTATTGGGCCATAAAGACGTCAAAACAACCATGATTTACACGCATGTTTTGAATCGGGGCGGTTTGGGCGTGGTCAGTCCGGCCGATCGGTTGTGAGATGAATGGTGTTATTACAAAAAATGTACGCCGTCCGGGGCAAGCCGGTACGCTAAAGTATATGCGATTGTATGGTGAGGACCTGGTTTGCGTACGTTATAAGTACGATTATAAAAGGAGAAAGCGCTACAAGACCGTAGAACTGATCATTGATCAATCTGAATGGTCACCACGTCGTGGTGATACCTATCCGCATAGACGTGTCTATGTTCAACTTGATAAACCCGAAATTGAGCTTCGAAAGAAAGTAAAGGCTGCGGGTGGTATATGGAATGGATATAAGAAATTATGGAAAGTCTCGTTACAAGCTGTATGGGATTTAGATCTTGAAGATAGAATCGTAAATGAACGTTACACTTCGAGAGAGTAAAATGTTGATAGATTTGTTACGCTGTTTTCTGACAGGTATAGAAAGTTTAAATTTACATGATAATATGTACAGCATGAATTTGGCAGATGTATCAAGCCATTGTTGTTAGTGCTTTGCATGCTAATAAAATGTTAAATGAAGTATAAATACAGTAAAAACAAAAAGACGAAATGACAGATTTCGTT
>CAZDVF010000515.1:0-1578 GCA_964508725.1 uncultured bacterium
TTTCGTTGGAGTTTTCACTGAAAGAAGAATACCGGAATGAGGGTGTTGCCGTGTAATTCGGTTACAATTCCAATCCAATCAGTCCTCCCAGCATTCTTATAACAGCATGTGCCCCGAACCTGTCTGTTTCTTAAAACATGACTTATCACGCACAATATCCTCAGTGCACCGATAAACGTCTTTAACTTCAACTAACACATTATGTTCAGGTTATTCCAATCGGCAAATCTGACCGGTCAAAGGCAAAGGTTGCCTCTGATGGAAGTCAAATGGCATGAATTTTTATACTTTATATCTATTCAAATCTATTGAAAACAATATACTATGGTTGTGGCCTAAACATGGCATGGATGTTGCCTTGGAGTCATAGAGAGAAAGTATCATGACGCTTCGATTTCGGAGGTCCAATGGAAACATCCAAGACGCTGTTGTTTGTCGACGATGAAGAGGAAATTCTTGACATCCTCGTGGACCTGTTTTCAGAGGAGGGGTACGATCTTCACACGGCAACAAAGGCATCAGATGCTCTGAATATCATCAACAATTACAAGATCGATTTTGTCCTTTCGGATCTGAAGCTTCCCGATGCATCTGGATCAGATCTGTTGAGTCAAATCCGCGAAAGAGATCCTGACACCATTCGTGTTCTCACGTCAGGATATTTGGATGTCCAATTTGGTGGTATTGCTGAAGATCAAAAAGATGGCACGCTCTACTTATCCAAACCCTGGGATGTGCTGACCCTTAAACAACTTGTAAATGAGAGACTTGCTTCGTGACGCAGCATACAAAAAAGATCCTCTACATTGACAATGACAGGAAATACCAAACCCGGGCCAAGTCGGCCTTCACAAAGGCGGGCTTCCAATGCGCGTTAAGCCGAACCGGTCTGGACGGACTTAGACGAGTCGCACGCGAAGGTGCGGATGTGGTGATTGTCGACTATTTTCTTCCCGACATCACCGGTGAGGAGGTTTACACCCGCTTTTTAACGGACGCTCGTTTTCATCAGTATCGTAACATCCCGTTCATCGCGCTCACCAATAACGGAAAGGTCGACAAATCAAAGCTGTACCACCTGGGCTTCAGCGCATGTCTGGGTAAGCCTTTCCGTACGACCAATCTTATCGAGTTCGTGGAAGACGTGATGGTTACACATCAGCTCAAGGTTGAAGAGATTCAATTTTGGGATACCATTCGTGAGGCCAAAGATTTCCTCGAACAAGTTGTTGAAAGTTCGGTCGATTCAATGGTGACAACGGACAACAAGGGGATCATTACTTACTGTAACAGAGCCAGTGAAGAGATGCTGGGCTACAGTTTCGAAGAACTGATAGGACAGCGAGCAAGTCTTCTTATGGCGGGAGGGGCGTCTGAGCTGCTCAGGCTTGGCGCTCTTCTCCGGCGACGCCAGAAAGTCATGAATTTTAAAACGTTCGCCATTCGCAAGGATGGAAAACAGATTCCGGTCAATTTGTCCATCTCCATCATGCGCAACAACCGGGGGCGAATTATTGGCACCCTCGGTATCAGCAAGGAAGTTGTTAGCGGAACGTTTACCGAATACGACTCAGGTGA